>CAJXHE010000005.1 GCA_913051865.1 uncultured Flavobacteriales bacterium | reverse complement strand
TCGACGAATTGCTTGTTTTTGTCGATAAAAATAGCGAGATTGCAGCGCCTTCTCGCTATTTTTATGTTCAGACACTTTCGCCTTGAAACAAACCACAACCACATTAGATGATTTCCTTGATTTTCTTCAAAAGGAAAAGCGAGGGTCTGAACATACCCTGAGATGCTATCGTTCTGATCTGAATCAGATTATTAGGTACATGTCCGATCATTATGAAGAGGATGACTTGTGTAATATCAAAGGTGATTGGGTGAGGTCTTGGGTGGTTGAGATGATGAAGCAGGGAAAAGCGCCACGCACCATACACAGAAAAGTATCTGCCTACAGGACATTTTCTAAATATGCCAGAAGGAAAGGTATTATGGATTCTAATCCTGTCGAATCGGTGATTCTGCCCAAATTACAAACACGTCTCCCAGAAGTAGTTACTGAGTACGCAATGAGAGATCTCTTTAATGAAGATCTCTTTGCAGATGACTGGAAAGGAAGAAGGGATAGGTCGATGATGGCGCTCCTTTATGAAACGGGTATTCGGTTAAGTGAGTTGATCGGTTTACGCGTTTCTGATGTGGATGGAAGTCGAAAGACATTGAAGGTTCTCGGGAAAGGATCTAAAGAAAGGCTTCTTCCATTGTTGCCAAATACTTTAGAAAGTATCATGATGCACGTCATGGATAGGCCTGTTGGTGGTGAGGAGTTATTTGTGACTGATGCCGGTAAATCTCTTTATCCATCATTTGTTTATCGTCGTGTAAATTATTACCTTGGTGAAGTGAGTACGCTGCAGAAATGTAGTCCTCACGTTTTACGACACACCTTTGCTACTCATTTATTGAATCGCGGTGCAGAACTTGCAGCTGTTAAAGAACTACTAGGTCATGCTAGTCTTGCTTCAACTCAAATTTACACGCACCACACGACAGCAAAGTTGAAGGAGTTTCATCGTGCGAGCCCTTTAGACAAACGTCCAAAGTAACGCGCCCAAACACATATGTTCACCATGCAGGTGCAAATCAATTCCATTCACTTTGACGCTGATAAGGCGTTGTTAGCTTTTATTAAAGCAAAAATTCAAAAGCTGACAACTTTTAACAATTCAATTATTTCTGGCGAAGCTTTTTTACGCATTGAGAAAAACGATGACAGAGAGAATAAGCGCGTTGAGATTAAACTTCATCTGCCAGGGAAAGATCTTTTCGCGAAGCGCAACGCTACAACTTTTGAAGGTGCAACAGACGAAGTAACGGAGGCATTAAGAAGACAGATTTTAAAGCAACATTCTTGAATGAATATTTAAGAAATTATATAGATATAATTTTAGGCGCAACTATTGCTTGTTTGGACCAAATTATATCGTACATTTGCCCTCCTGAAATTCAGGAGGGTTTTTTTGTGTTTTGTTCTTTGCTTTATTGCCGGTGTAGCTCAGTGGCCAGAGCAGTTGATTTGTAATCAACTGGCCGGGGGTTCGAATCCCTCCACCGGCTCACCAAAAAATATCCTGTACATTATATATGTTACAGAATGTTTTGGGGGTACGCCGGAGTTGGAGAGCCGGGGCAGACTGTAACTCTGTTGTCTTAGACTGAATAGGTTCGATTCCTATTACCCCCACATTTTCACAAGCATTAAACTGTTTGTGGAAATTACCAAGCGGAAGTAGCTCAGTTGGTAGAGCATCAGCCTTCCAAGCTGAATGTCGCGAGTTCGAACCTCGTCTTCCGCTCGATTCAAGCCGATGTAGCTCAGGGGTAGAGCGCGTCCTTGGTAAGGACGAGGTCATGGGTTCAATTCCCATCATTGGCTCATATCATTAAAGAGGAATAGAAATTAATAATAATATATAAATCATAAAAACGTTGAGATTATGGCAAAAGAAAAATTTGACCGATCAAAACCACACGTTAACATTGGCACAATTGGCCACGTTGACCACGGAAAAACTACTTTAACAGCTGCGATCACTAAGGTGATGGCTGATGCTGGGTATAGCGAGGCAAGCTCGTTTGACCAAATTGACAACGCACCTGAGGAAAAGGAGCGTGGAATTACGATTAACTCTTCACACGTAGAGTATTCAACAGCAGCGCGTCACTATGCTCACGTTGATTGTCCAGGTCACGCTGACTATGTGAAGAATATGGTAACAGGTGCTGCCCAAATGGACGGTGCTATTCTTGTTGTTGCTGCAACTGATGGCCCTATGCCTCAGACTCGTGAGCACATTCTACTTGGACGCCAAGTTGGTATTCCTCGTATCGTTGTATTCATGAACAAAGCGGACATGGTAGACGACGAAGAATTACTTGAATTGGTAGAGATGGAAGTTCGTGAACTTCTTTCGTTTTACGACTATGATGGCGACAACTCACCGGTAATTACTGGTTCTGCTCTTGGTGGACTTAATGGAGACGCGAAGTGGGTAGATTCAATTAAGGAGTTAATGACTGCTGTTGACACATGGATTGAAATTCCACCACGTGACAACGAGAAGCCTTTCCTAATGTCTATTGAGGATGTTTTCACAATAACAGGTCGTGGAACAGTTGCAACTGGTCGAATTGAAACAGGTATCATTAATACTGGTGATGAAGTTGATATTATCGGTATGCAAGATGAGAAAGTCAAGTCTACAATTACTGGAGTAGAGATGTTCCGTAAGATTCTAGATAGAGGTGAAGCTGGAGACAACGTTGGTCTTTTACTTCGTGGTATCGATAAATCAGACATTAAGCGTGGTATGGTAATAGCACGTCCTGGAACCATCACTCCGCATAAAAAGTTTAAGGCAGAGGTCTACATCCTTAAGAAAGAAGAGGGTGGACGTCATACCCCATTCCACAACAAGTACCGTCCTCAGTTCTACTTTAGAACAACTGACGTGACTGGTGAGATCTCTCTAGAAGCAGGTCGCGAAATGGTAATGCCAGGTGACAACGTTACGATCGATGTAGATTTAATCGCTTCTGTTGCTATGGACAAGGGGCTTCGTTTCGCTATCCGTGAGGGTGGACGAACTGTAGGTGCTGGTCAGGTAACTGAAATTGTCGGTTAATTTATGAGGGTTCTCCTCTATACAAATCTTCGAGAAGAAGGTGCCTTTTTAAGGTGCCTTCTTCCCGTATTTACGGGCGTAGCTCAATTGGCAGAGTAGTGGTCTCCAAAACCATTGGTTGTAGGTTCGAGTCCTACCGCCCGTGCAAATAAAGAAACAATGTCTCAAATAACGAATTATATTAAAGAGTCCTACAGTGAGCTTGTTACCAAGGTGACTTGGCCTACTTGGAAAGAACTTCAGGAGTCTTCAGTTCTAGTATTTGTTGCATCCTTACTTATTGCGGGTGTAGTATTTGTTATGGACTGGGCATTTGGAGTAAATACATCAGACTCTATCTGGAAAGGTGTTGTTGGTACTATTTATGATTTATTTTAGAACGCTTTGGAAACGATGAGTGAAATAGAGAAAAAGTGGTATGTAGTCCGGGCTGTTAGTGGTCAGGAAAAGCGAGTAAAGGAGACCATCGAAACAGAGGTCGCTGCTGCTGGTTTACAAGACTATGTAGGGCAAGTACTTATTCCTATTGAGAAAGTATTTCAAATTCGCAAGGGTAAAAAAGTAAGTAAGGAAAAGAATTTATTTCCTGGGTATGTATATATCCAAGCCTCGCTGGTTGGTGAAATACCACACCTCGTAAAAAATGTTACCAATGTGATTGGATTTCTTGGTGCTGAAAAGAGAGGCGACCCTATGCCTATACGTCAGCATGAAGTGAACCGAATTTTAGGTGTTGTCGATGAAATGGCAGCTGCTGAAGAAGAAATCAACATACCATATAAAGCTGGCGAACTGGTGAAGGTTATAGATGGTCCATTTAATGGATTCCTTGGTAACATCGAAGAAGTCAACGAAGATAAAAAGAAATTAAAAGTGATGGTAAAGATCTTTGGTCGTAAGACACCGGTAGAGCTTGGCTATTTACAAGTAGAAAAAGATAATTAAACGGAACAGACAGTTAGAGACGTTTGCATGTCCCCTAGAATGCTTCCCATTCTCGCGAATCTCAAGACTGTTCATTATATATAAATAAAATGGCGAAAGAAGTAGCTGGACTAATAAAGCTGCAAATACGTGGTGGAGCAGCCAACCCTGCACCTCCTGTCGGACCGGCCCTCGGTGCGAAAGGAGTAAATATCATGGAGTTCTGTAAGCAATTTAATGCGAGAACCCAAGATAAAGCTGGCAAGGTACTCCCCGCAGTTATCACTGTCTATGTTGACAAGTCGTTTGACTTTGTCATTAAGACACCCCCTGCTGCCATCCAATTGTTGGAGGCAGCAAAACTCAAAAGTGGTTCTCCGGAATCTAATAGAGTTAAAGTGGGACGTGTTAACTGGGATCAAATCCGCGTTATAGCAGAAGACAAAATGCCTGATCTGAATTGCTTTTCCATTGAGTCTGCCATGAAAGTGGTCGCAGGAACAGCAAGAAGTATGGGTATTAATGTCACTGGAACTTTCCCTTCTTAAGCCACAAACCGCACAAAAATGGGACGATTAACAAAACACCAGAAGGCGGTTGCCGAGAAATTCGACGCCGAAAAGCCTTATACGCTTGACAAAGCATCTTCACTTGTGAAAGATTGCTCTACGACGAAATTCGATGCCTCGGTAGACCTCGCCGTGCGACTTGGAGTAGACCCTCGTAAAGCGAACCAAATGGTTCGTGGCACCGTTTCCTTACCTCACGGAACAGGAAAAGATGTGAAAGTACTAGTACTTTGCCCACCTGACAAAGATCAGGAGGCTTTAGATGCTGGTGCTGATTACGTAGGACTCGACGAGTATGTGGCAAAAATTAAGGGGGGATGGACCGATGTGGACGTAATTATCACCACACCCCAAGTTATGGGCAAGGTAGGAGCTCTAGGCCGTGTACTCGGACCTCGTGGCCTCATGCCTAACCCTAAGTCGGGTACTGTAACTATGGATGTGGCAAAAGCTGTTACTGACGTAAAAGCAGGTAAGATTGACTTTAAAGTTGACAAGTTTGGGATTATTCATGCTTCAGTTGGAAAGGTCTCTTTTGAGGCTTCTAAAATTGAAGAGAATGCAAACGAACTGATTTCAACTTTAGTAAAGTTAAAGCCTTCTTCTGCAAAAGGGTCTTATATCAAGAGCATCATTATGAGCTCTACAATGGGACCTGGTATTAAAATTGATTTCAAATCTTTGGTTTAACCCCTAAACGCATCAAATATGACACGTCAAGAAAAAGATTTACAGATCAACGAGCTAAAGCAACTATTACAAGACAACAGTGTTGTTTATCTTGCAGATGCCTCCGGGTTAAATGCTGAAGAGACAACAAACCTACGTCGTGCTTGTTATAAGAAAGATGTAACTGTGCGCGTTGTGAAAAACACGCTACTGCGAAGAGCAATGGATTCTTCTGAAGAAGCCGATTACAGTGAACTGTATGAAGTTTTAACAGGGCAGACAGCGCTACTCTTAGGCAATGTAGGAAATGTTCCTGCGAAGTTGCTTAAGGATTTTCGCAAGAAACACAGCATGCCTATTCTTAAAGCTGCTTATGTAGAAGAGTCTTGTTACCTAGGTGACAATCAAATAGATGTATTAACAAATGTCAAGTCGAAAGACGAGCTTATTGCGGATGTAGTCGCATTGCTCCAATCTCCGATGAAGAACGTTGTGGGTGCATTAAAATCAAGTGGAAACACAGTTTCTGGTCTGGTCAAGGCGCTGCAAGAACGCGGCTGAGCTTGACATTATTAATTATATGAAAACCAATCAACAAAAATAAATATGGCTGATTTAAAAGTTATGGCCGAAGAGCTCGTTAATCTTACTGTTAAAGAAGTAAACGAACTTGCTACCATCCTTAAGGATGATCACGGCATCGAACCAGCTGCTGCTGCTGTTGCAGTTGCAGGACCCGCTGCTGGCGGTAGTGAAGGTGGCGGTGATGAGAAAACGGAATTTGACGTTATTCTCAAAGCTGCTGGTGGATCAAAGCTAGCTGTAGTAAAACTAGTAAAAGAGTTAACAGGCCTCGGCCTTAAGGATGCGAAAGGCATCGTTGACTCTGCACCAGCTCCCCTCAAGGAAGGAATTCCTAAGGATGAAGCAGAAAGTCTCAAGACTCAACTTGAGGAAGCTGGAGCTGAGGTTGAGCTTAAGTAAGCACACAACCCCAACTATTTAAGGTTCAGGGCGAAGAGCAGGTCTTCGCCCTTGAACTATTTTTGCCTGTTATGACTTTTCGTAAGTTAAATAGGCATAGGTGCCTGCATTGTCTTTGTCTGAAATTAATTTGACCCCACCTCCATGTCTTTGGTCAATACCACCCCAGTCGCTACCCGGAAAAACTTTGCATCAGTGGCTCTTCCACTAGATCATCCGGATTTTCTTGACATCCAACTACGCTCTTTTCAGGAGTTTTTTCAACTTGAAACAAAACCTGAAAATCGTGAATCAGAAGGATTATTTAAAGTATTCAGCGAAAACTTCCCTATCACAGATACAAGGAATCAATTCGTACTTGAATTTTTAGATTACTTTATTGATCCTCCCCGCTATTGCATTACTGAATGTATTGAGCGTGGTCTTACTCACAGTGTCCCGCTCAAAGCCAAACTAAAGCTTTACTGTACTGACCCTGAACATGAGGATTTTGAGACCATTGTTCAAGATGTTTATTTGGGTACAATCCCCTATATGACTCCTCAAGGCTCATTTGTCGTAAATGGCGCAGAACGTGTCATAGTCAATCAACTCCACCGGTCACCTGGGGTGTTTTTTGGCCAAAGTCGTCACGCAAATGGCACCAAACTTTATTCTGCAAGAATTATTCCTTTTAAAGGATCTTGGATTGAATTTGCGACAGACATTAATGGTGTTATGTACGCCTACATCGATCGAAAGAAGAAGCTTCCAGTAACAACATTGTTACGTAGTATTGGATACGAAACTGACCGAGATATTTTAGATATTTTTGACCTTGCTGACGAGGTAAAAGTGAGTAAGGCAGGTCTGAAACGTGCAGTAGGTAGAAAGCTAGCTGCCCGTGTCTTAAAAGTATGGGTTGAGGATTTTGTGGATGAGGATACAGGAGAAGTTGTTTCGATTGAGAGAAATGAGGTCATCCTTGACAGAGAAACGATTCTTGAAAAAGAGCACGTTGCGCTTATCATGGAAAGTGGCACGAAATCTATTATTCTTCACAAGGAGAGTATAAATCAAGCTGATTACGCGATTATTTACAATACGCTACAGAAGGATAGCTCAAACTCTGAGAAGGAAGCTGTAGAATATATCTATCGTCAACTTCGAAATGCTGAGCCGCCAGATTTGGACACAGCTCGAGGCGTAATCGATAAACTTTTCTTCTCCGAAATGCGTTATGATTTGGGTGAAGTCGGTCGTTTCCGTATCAACAGGAAATTGGGATTGGATGACGACGTCGTGAGCAGAACACTCACGAAGGATGATATATTGCTTATTATAAAGTACTTAATTGATTTGGTTAACTCTAATGCAGATGTTGACGATATTGATCACTTAAGTAACAGACGTATTCGTACTGTAGGTGAGCAGCTATACTCTCAATTTGGTGTCGGTCTAGCGCGTATGGCACGAACAATTCGTGAGCGTATGAACGTTCGTGATAACGAAGTGTTTACGCCGACGGATCTGATTAATGCGAAGACGTTAAGTTCTGTGATTAATAGTTTC
Organism: uncultured Flavobacteriales bacterium; assembly: GCA_913051865.1. Lineage (GTDB taxonomy): Bacteria > Bacteroidota > Bacteroidia > Flavobacteriales_D > Sanyastnellaceae > UBA974. The sequence continues at coordinate 36,889 of CAJXHE010000005.1, read as the reverse complement.
TTTGGAACAAATCAGTTGTCACAGTTTATGGACCAAACCAATCCTCTAAGTGAGGTGACACACAAACGACGTATATCAGCCCTAGGGCCTGGTGGACTTTCTCGTGAACGTGCTGGTTTTGAGGTTCGTGATGTACACTACACGCACTATGGACGTCTTTGTACTATTGAGACTCCAGAGGGACCGAATATTGGACTTATTAGTTCATTGTGTGTGTATGCCAAAGTGAACAGGCTTGGATTTATTGAAACACCATATCGTAAAGTCATTGATGGTAAAGCAGCCACCAAAGCTGAGGATGTTATTTACTTATCAGCAGAGGATGAAGCAATGTCTTTAATTGCGCAGGCAAATGCGAAAATAGACAATGATGGAAATTTCCTTGATCCATTAATCAAGTCAAGGTTACAAGCTGATTATCCACTTGTACAAGCAAATGAATTGGAGTACATGGATGTGGCTCCTAATCAGATAGCCTCTATTGCGGCGTCATTAATTCCATTCTTGGAGCATGATGATGCGAACCGTGCTTTGATGGGATCTAACATGATGCGTCAGGCTGTTCCACTCATGATTCCTGACTCGCCTATCGTTGGTACAGGAGTTGAATCAGCTGTTGCAAGAGATTCAAGAATTCTTATGCGTGCTGAGTCGGACGGTGTTGTTGAGTATGTTGATTCAGACGTTATTCATATTCGTCACAAAATGGATGAGAGCGATTTGCTTGTTTCATTTGATGATGATTTGAAGTTGTATAACCTCGTTAAATTTTCTCGGACGAACCAGGGTACATGCATGAACCTTCGTCCCATCGTATCGAAAGGCGATCGTGTTGAAAAAGGTCAGATTCTTGTAGAAGGATACAGTACCGACAATGGAGAGCTTGCGTTGGGCCAAAACATGAAGGTTGCCTTTATGCCTTGGCAGGGATACAACTTTGAGGATGCGATTGTAATCTCAGAACGTGTTGTAAGAGAAGATGTATTTACCTCTTTACACGTCGATTCGTATACACTCGAAGTAAGAGATACCAAGCGTGGAATTGAGGAGTTGACAAATGATATTCCGAACGTCAGTGAGGAAGCTACAGCGAACCTCGACGAAAACGGATTAATTCGAATCGGTGCAAATGTGAGTGGTGGTGACATCCTCATTGGTAAGATTACACCTAAAGGTGAGTCAGATCCAAGCCCTGAAGAGAAGCTACTCAGAGCTATTTTCGGTGACAAGGCTGGAGATGTAAAGGATGCTTCATTAAAAATGCCACCTTCAAGTAAAGGTGTCGTGATTGACAAGAAGTTATTTAGCCGTGCAGTAAAGGATAGAAAAGCCAAAGCTGCAGATAAGGCAATTATTGAATCAATCGATATTGATTTCGATAAGGAAGCTGCATCTCTTAAGAAAATCTTAGTTGACAAGCTTATGAAGCTCGTTGCTGGAAAGGTGAGCCAAGGTGTTTTCAATTACTACAAGGAAGAGCAGGTTAAGAAAGGAATAAAGTTCACTCAAAAAATTCTATTGAGCTTGGACTTCCTCATCATAAACTCGGAAGCTTGGGTAAGAGATAGTGAAGTTAGTGATCTAATAAATCGTGTGGTACACAACTACACAATGAAGTACAACGATCTTCTGGGTGCTTATAAGCGCAAAAAATTCCAGGTTACTGTAGGTGATGAACTTCCAAATGGAATTGTCAAGCTGGCAAAAGTTTACGTGGCTAAAAAGCGTAAATTGAAAGTAGGTGACAAGATGGCGGGACGTCACGGTAACAAAGGAATTGTTGCAAGAATTGTACGTCAGGAGGATATGCCGTTCCTTAAAGATGGAACGCCAGTGGACATTGTTTTAAACCCACTTGGTGTACCGTCTAGAATGAACCTGGGGCAGATTTACGAAACGGTACTCGGTTGGGCAGGCCAAAACTTAGGGATGAAGTTTGCTTCGCCAATCTTTGATGGGGCTAGCTTAGAAGAGATTACTGAATTGACAGAAAAAGCAGGTGTTCCTGATTGTGGTGTGACTCACCTGTATGACGGAGGAACTGGTGAACGTTTCGATCAACCTGCAACAGTTGGTGTCATTTATATGATTAAGCTAAGTCATATGGTTGATGACAAGATGCATGCGCGTTCAATCGGACCTTACTCACTGATTACACAACAACCATTGGGCGGAAAAGCTCAGTTTGGTGGTCAGCGTTTTGGTGAGATGGAAGTGTGGGCACTTGAGGCATTTGGTGCTGCGAATATCCTACAAGAGATTTTGACTGTAAAGTCGGATGATGTTATAGGACGTGCAAAAGCATACGAAGCCATCGTTAAAGGTGACCTCATGCCTAAGCCTGGAATTCCAGAGTCGTTTAATGTACTTCTTCACGAGCTGAAAGGCCTCGGACTAAGTATTTCACTAGATTGATACCCCTCATTGAAAACTGATATGTTCCAACAAAAGACCCCCCAACAGTCCTCGGGCGATTTTTCGACAATAACAATTTCGTTATCATCGCCAGAGACAATACTTGAGCAGTCACATGGTGAAGTGCTTAAGCCAGAAACCATCAATTATCGTACCTATAAGCCGGAACGTGATGGTTTGTTTTGTGAAAGAATATTTGGACCTGTAAAAGACTTTGAATGTCATTGCGGTAAGTACAAGCGTATCCGTTACAAGGGAATCGTTTGTGACCGTTGTGGTGTTGAGGTGACAGAGAAAAAAGTTCGTCGTGAGAGAATGGGACACATTTCACTTGTTGTTCCTGTGGCTCATATTTGGTATTTTAAAAGTTTGCCAAATAAAATCGGCTATCTTCTAGGTCTGCCTTCAAAAAAGTTAGACCAGATTATTTACTACGAACGCTACGCAGTTATTAACCCTGGTATTGCAAAAAATGCTGAAGGGGAAGATTTGCAAATCAATGATTTCCTTACTGAAGATGAGTACTTCGATATTCAAGATACCCTTCCGAAAGAAAATCAATACTTAGACGACAAAGATCCAAACAAATTTGTCGCAAAGATGGGTGCTGAGGCAGTACATGATCTTTTGGCAAATCTTGACTTGGATGAGCTTTCATTTAAGCTTCGTCATTCAGCAGATACTGAAACCTCTCAACAACGAAAGAGTGAAGCGTTAAAGCGTCTTCAAGTTGTTGAGAACATGCGTGGTTCACAAAAGAGAATTGAGAACCGTCCTGAATGGATGATTATCAAAGTTGTTCCGATCATTCCCCCGGAGCTACGTCCTCTTGTTCCACTAGATGGTGGTCGATTTGCAACGTCTGATTTAAATGATTTATACCGCCGTGTCATTATTCGCAATAACCGTCTAAAGAGACTTGTTGAGATTAAGGCTCCGGAGGTTATTCTAAGAAACGAGAAGCGTATGCTTCAGGAGGCTGTAGATAGCCTTTTCGATAACAGTCGTAAATCAAGTGCGGTTAAGACAGAAAGCAACAGGCCTTTAAAATCTTTAAGTGACAGTTTAAAAGGTAAGCAGGGTCGTTTCCGTCAAAATCTTCTCGGTAAGCGTGTTGACTATTCTGCACGTTCGGTTATCGTAGTAGGTCCTAAGCTGAAAATGCACGAATGTGGAATGCCTAAGCATATGGCAGCCGAGCTTTACAAGCCGTTCATTATTCGTAAGATGCTTGAGCGTGGAATCGTCAAGACCGTCAAGTCAGCAAAAAAGATTGTTGATGCAAAAGAAGCGATTGTTTGGGATATTCTTGAAAATGTAATGAAGGGGCATCCAGTGCTTCTAAATCGTGCGCCAACACTTCACAGACTTGGTATTCAGGCATTCCAACCTAAATTGATTGAGGGTAAGGCGCTACAACTTCATCCACTTGCTTGTACAGCGTTTAACGCTGACTTTGACGGTGACCAAATGGCGGTACACTTACCACTAGGTCATGCTGCAGTTTTAGAAGCACAGTTGTTAATGCTTGCGTCCCATAACATTTTAAACCCTGCCAATGGTGCCCCGATAACGGTTCCTTCTCAGGATATGGTCTTGGGTTTATACTACATTACAAAAGAACGTAAGAGCACAACAGAATGGCCTGTTAAAGGTGAAGGTACTGTGTGTTACTCTCCTCAGGAGGTGAGTATTATGCACCAAGAAGGCAAGCTTGATCTACACGCAGCTATTAAAATGCGTTTTATTGATATAAACGGTGAATCTTCAATCATCGAAACAACCTGTGGTCGTGTTCTATTTAATGAGCATGTTCCATTAGAAGCAGGTTATATCAATGAGCTTCTTACAAAGAAATCACTTCGTGATATTATTGCGAAGGTTTTGGAAACAGTAGGTGTTGCAAGAACAGCTGAGTTTCTAGATGACATTAAACATCTCGGTTTCTACATGGCTTTTAAAGGTGGCCTCTCATTCAACTTGAATGATGTAATTATCCCGCCGGAGAAAGAAAAGCTTGTCACTAAAGCGACGTCTGAAGTTGCTGAAGTTATGGAGAACTACAATATGGGTCTCATCACTAACAACGAGCGTTACAACCAGATCATTGATATTTGGACACACACAAATTCTCGTCTCACAAATATCCTTATGGATAGGCTTGAGACAGACAAGCAAGGGTTTAATTCTATTTACATGATGATGCACTCTGGTGCACGTGGATCTAAAGAGCAAATTAGACAGCTATCTGGTATGCGTGGTCTTATGGCGAAACCACAGAAATCTTCTACCTCCGGTGGTCAAGATATTATTGAGAATCCAATTCTCTCTAACTTTAAAGAAGGTCTTTCGATCCTAGAGTACTTTATTTCTACTCACGGTGCGCGTAAAGGTCTCGCTGATACAGCTTTGAAAACAGCGGATGCTGGTTACTTGACACGTCGACTCGTAGATGTGGCTCAAGATGTCATTGTTACAGAAGAGGATTGCGGTACGTTACGCGGCGTCATGGTGAGTCCACTTCGTAAAAACGATGAAATTGTTGAGGGTATTTCTGACAGAATAGATGGGCGTGTTCCCGCGATTGATGTTTATCATCCTGAAACAGGTGAAGTTCTTGCAAAGGAAGGAGAGGAAATCACTCCGGAAATATCTCGAACGATTGAAGCTGCTGGTGTTGATGAAGTTGAAGTCCGTTCTGTACTTACTTGTGAGTCTGTGAGAGGTATTTGCGCCAAATGTTACGGCCGAAATCTATCTGATGCCAGAATGGTTCAGAAAGGCGTTGCAGTGGGTGTTATTGCAGCTCAGTCTATCGGTGAGCCAGGTACACAGCTGACACTTCGAACGTTCCACGTAGGTGGTACAGCGTCAAAAATCTCTGATGAGAGTGAGTTGCGCACGAAGTTTGATGGTGTCGCTGAGATTGAAGATTTACGTACTGTCGATCGTAAAAATGAGAACGGCGAAAAGGAAACTGTCATTGTATCTCGTTCGAGTGAATTCAAAGTTGTTGACCCGAAAACAGGCGTTGCTTTTTCTACAACTATTTTACCATATGGATCTTTGCTTTTTGTAAAGTCAGGAGATAAAATAAAGAAGAACGACTCTGTATGTAAGTGGGACCCATACAACAGTGCAATTGTCTGTGAAGCGTTGGGTACTGTCAAGTTTGAAAATATTGAGGAAGGTTTAACCTACCGTGAGGAACTTGACGAGCAAACTGGCTTCCGTGAGGTTGTTATTACTGAAACAAAAGACAAAAAGAAGAACCCTGCAATTTTAATTGTAGACAAGAAAGGCGAAGCTTTACGTACTTATTCTTTGCCCGTGGGTGCCCACATTATGGTGAAGAATGGCAGTAGTTCAACACTTGGTCAGATTCTGTGTAAGATTCCACGTGTTGCTGGTAAGTCTGGTGATATTACTGGAGGTCTTCCAAGAGTCACTGAGCTATTTGAAGCACGTAACCCATCTAACCCTGCTGTTGTTTCTGAGGTGGATGGAATTGTTTCTTATGGTAAGATTAAGAGAGGTAATCGCGAGGTAATTGTTGAGTCTCGTGTTGGAGATAAGTACAAGTACATGGTCCCTCTGTCTAAGCACATTTTAGTTCAAGACAACGATTTTGTTAGAGCTGGTATGCCTCTTTCTGACGGTGCGATTACACCGAAGGATATCCTTAACATCAAAGGCCCTACTGCTGTTCAAGAATACATTGTGAACGAGATTCAAGATGTTTACCGTCTTCAGGGTGTGAAGATTAATGACAAACACTTTGAGGTGATTGTTCGTCAAATGATGAAGAAGGTCGTGATTGAAGATTCTGGTGATACGAAGTTCTTAGAAAAGCAGAACGCTGAAAAAGCTGATTTCTTGGTTGAGAACAACAGAATATTCGGTATGGTCGTGATTTCTAATGCAGGTGACAGTGAAGAGCTTTCTGAAGGCCAAATGATTACTGCGCGTCGTCTTCGTGATGAGAACGGATCTTTAAGGCGAAGAGACCTTGCACTAGTTGAAGCGAGAGATGCTATCCCAGCGACTTCTCGTCCACTTTTACAAGGAATCACACGTGCATCATTGCAGACAAAATCCTTTATATCTGCGGCATCTTTCCAAGAGACAACGAAAGTCTTGAATGAAGCAGCTGTTAGCGGAAAGCAAGACCACTTATTAGGTCTTAAGGAGAATGTAATTGTAGGTCACCTTATTCCTGCAGGTACTGGTTCTAGAGATTTCCAAAAATTAAAAGTTGGATCTCAAGATGAATTTGATGCAGCTTTAAAAGGGATTGAAAATGATGATGTTGTTGAAGAATCTACGAAGGCGATTGCTGACGCGTAGAAGATTCCCTGTCATATGAATAAAAAAGGCCTCCCATTTGGGAGGCCTTTTTTGTGTCTTGTAACAGATTCACATATTTGGTTTACGAGAGATACGGTTTATCCGTTGTTTCCTTGTTCGATTGCCTTTGCAGCTGCTTTAGCAGGGTCTTCAGAATCACTTGTATTTGGTCTTACACCACAATACCCGAAAAGACATTTTTCTTTAATGATTTGGTCTACAAATGTGGGCACCATACGCTCCCAATTATTGTCGCCATTCTTGATCATCTTGAAGGCTTCTGTAGAGAAGATGGATAGCACCTCTTCATCGTAATCTTCAATATCTATGATTTTCCTATTGAAAGTTAGATAGTTGTATAAGGCCTTCAATCGTGGGTGAATAGGTGTCGTGTGTGAGTTCCAAAGGTCTCCTGTTTTCTTATCTTTCCATGGATATAGAAGGATTTTTAAGTCACGTGAAAAGAGGATGCCAAATGCTTCTAAAATCCCTCCGTTTAGATTCCGATAGTACTTTTCGTCAAAAATTTCTACGAGTGTTGAAGCTCCCATAATGACGCCCATTCGTTTTTTCGTATGACGAGAAAAGAATTCAACTAGCTTATAGTATTTCTTGTAATTTGAAATAAGAACAGTCTGTCCTATTGAACACAGGATGTCTGCTCTATCTAAGAAATCTTGTTCGTCTATATCTCCTTGTGCTTTTAGATTGTTAAGCGTTATTTCGAATAAAACCTGAATGTTTTCAGGATCGACCTTAGGTTCCTCTTTGAATTTCTTGAGGCCTTTCGCAATCATATCAATATTCACTTTCGTCACTGGACGGAAACTGCCTCTGATTGCGAGGATGTTCTTTTTATAAAGAATATCTGCAGCTTGTAGATTACGTCCGTCAGGTGAGAAAATGACAGCATCTGTCATGCCGTTTTTAACCAGTTGTAAGGAAAGTAGTCGATTGTCAACGGTGGCGAAATCGGGACCATTCATATGAATCATATCAATCTCTATCTGACTTCTGTCTACGTTGTCATACAATGACTTCAGTAATTCCTTAGGATTCTTATAAAAGAAATAACAACCATAAATTAGGTTTGTGCCAAGAATACCAGTTGAAATCTGTTGTTGTAAAGCATCCGTTTCATGAAATCTCGCATGTAGAATCACCTCTGATGATTCCTTTCCGGGTTCTGTCTGGAATTTGAGGCCAAACCATCCGTGGCCCTGACTTGATTTGTGAAAATTGATTGTTGCAACTGTATTTGCAAATGCAAAGAATTTTTTGGAAGGATGGTTGTCTCTATTAATGCGTTCTTCAATGAGCTGGTACTCATGCTTGAGCATTTTCTCAAGTCTCTGTTTGCAGACATACCTGTCCTTCTTCTCTTTCCCATAGATCGCGTCTGAGAAATCTTTGTCGTATGCACTGATGGCTTTCGCGATTGTTCCAGAAGCTCCACCTGCTCTGAAAAAATGTCTTACAACTTCTTGCCCAGCGCCTACTTCGGCAAAAGTCCCGTATATATCTTGATTCAGATTAATACGAAGTGCCTTTTGCTTTGCAGATAATATGACGCGTTCTAAGTCCACTATTGTAAAGGTAGGGTATCTTTGCAGGGTGAATCACATAATTCAACATGATTTAGGTGTTAAAACTATGAAAGTTACCCTGTTAGGAACTGGCACATCTCAGGGTGTACCGGTAATAGCTTGTAAATGTGATGTTTGTCAATCTCGGGACCCCAAAGACAAAAGGTTAAGGGCGTCAATTTTAGTACAAGTAAATGACGTGTCTGTGGTTGTTGATACTGGACCGGATTTTAGAATGCAGATGCTTAAAAATGAGGTTAATCATTTGGATGCAATCGTGTATACGCATGAACATAAGGATCATGTGGCTGGTATGGATGACGTGAGGGCGTTTAATCAGAAGCATTCAAAAGCAATGCCGATTTGGGCAAACGAAGCAGTTGAAAAGGCGCTCCGTCGTGATTTCTTTTATGCATTCGGACAAAATACACATGGGGGATTGCCTCAGGTAGATATTCATAAATTAGGTGACCATGAGTTGATTAATGGTTTTGAGATACAAGGAATAAATTGGACGGTTTTGCCAGTCATGCATGCCGCTATGGAAGTGTACGGTTTTCGAATAGGCGATTTTGCATATATCACTGATGTTAACTTCATTCCTGACGAAACATATGCAAAACTTAAAGGCGTAAAAGTTTTGGTCATAAGTGCTTTAAGGAAAACGCATCACCCGAGTCATTTTTCACTAGATCAAGTTTTAGATGTGATTGAAAGAGTGGGGGCTGAATCAACTTATTTAACTCACTTGAGTCATCTCATCGGCAAACATAAAGATTTTCAAGCACAATTGCCCCAGGGTGTTTATGTTGGATGGGATGGGTGTGTCATTCAAAATGATTGAAATGAATAAAATCAAATCAATAATATTATTGCGATTGATGCAGATGTTTGGAATGCAGCCATGGTGGATGTTGCACTTTGAGGCTTCTGTCATTGCTGGTTTTATGGCAGTTATAGGTGGATATCGAAAGGGGGTCGTCCTTGGGAACTTAGAAAAAGTGTTTGGCAAGGAAAAAACGCAAACGCTTTCCAAAGGATTTTACAATAACTTCTGTGACATCACTGTAGAATCAATGAAGCTTTTTTGTGCAAAAAATCATTCTGTCATTTCAAGGGTAGAATATTCCGAGGCGGGCGTGAATCTTATGAATCGTCTTAATAATGAAGGAAGACACGTCATTCTGGTGGGCGCCCATATGGCAAATTGGGAAATGTATGCGATGACACTACCGGGAGCTATAGCGCATAAAACAATGGCGTTATACAAGAAGTTAAGTGATCCCATCATGGATGACGCGATGCGGAAATCTCGACAAAGAATGGGCCTAGAGATGATTGAAATGAAAGAATGTAAGTCGTGGATGAACAAGCATGTCAAAGAAGGAGGAGCGCCTGTGGCTGTTGGTTTCGGTTTTGATCAAAGTCCTCAAGACCCAAAGAAAGCGTGGTGGACCACTTTTCTTGGTGTAGAAACCCCTGTGTATTTCGGGGCAGAACATTGGGCGCATACATACGATGCAGCTGTTGTCTATGGCGCTGTGCGCAGAGTTGGTAGAGGACGTTACGTAGTTGATTTTCGTTTGGTGGAGGAAAATGTGAAAGCATTAAAGAAAGGACATGTGATGGACAGATGTCTTGGAGAATTGGAGGAGGAGATTTTTAACGCGCCATGTGATTGGCTTTGGTCTCACAAAAGATGGAAACATCAGATACCGGAGGGAATGAAACTTCACAAGAGAATGTTTGAGCGTACCTTAGAATCGTGAATGATATTGTTAATTCTGATGTGATGCCTCTTGCAGAGCGTATGCGCCCTAAAACTTTGGCTCATTATTTGGGCCAAACACATCTTGTGGGCCCAGGCGCTGTATTGAGAAATGCTGCGGATGTAGGCACTTTGCCCTCGATGATTCTTTGGGGACCTCCAGGGGTAGGAAAGACCACTCTGGCTCGGATTTTAGCGGATAAAGTAGGATTACCTTTCCATCAGCTTTCGGCCATAAATAGTGGTGTTAAGGAGGTGAGAGAAGTCATTGCTCGTGCAAAAAGTGGTGGAATGTTCGCGGGAAAATCCATACTCTTTATTGATGAAATCCATCGGTTCTCGAAATCACAGCAGGATAGTTTGTTAGGTGCTGTAGAACAAGGGTGGGTTACTTTAATTGGTGCCACAACTGAAAACCCATCTTTTGAGGTCATTCCTGCTTTGCGTTCTCGGTGTCAGATTTATATTCTTGAGCACTTGAGTTTAGAAGAACTGGAGTCCTTAATTAAGCAAGCGCTCGAAGAAGATGTTCTTTTAAGTTCTCGAGACATTGTGATTGTCGAGAAAGAAGCATTGATGCGAGCAAGTGGGGGAGATGCGCGAAGATTGTTAAATGTTCTTGAAATGGTTGTTCAAAGTATTCCTTCTGGCACGGTTCAAGTCACAAATGAAATTGTGAAAGATCTTATAGGGTCTACAGCTGCTGGATATGACAAAGCAGGCGAGTCGCATTACGATATCATAAGTGCCTTTATAAAAAGTATACGTGCGAGTGACCCCAATGCAGCAGTTTATTATCTCGCAAGGATGATTGAAGGGGGTGAAGATGCCAAGTTCATTGCGCGCAGACTCCTCATTAGCGCTTCGGAGGACATAGGGAATGCAAATCCTACTGCCCTTGTATTGGCGACTTCTACTTTTCAAGCCGTAGAGCGAATTGGTATGCCGGAGTCACGTATTTTACTGTCTCAGTGTGTCGTTTATCTCGCTTCGAGTCCCAAAAGCAATGCGTCATACATGGCGATAAAAAATGCGCAACAGTTGGTGCAAGAAACAGGTGACATACCCGTGCCTCTTCATCTTAGAAATGCGCCTACCGCGCTCATGTCGGAGCTGGGTTATGGCAAGGACTATGCATACGACCATGATGCTCCTGAAGGATTTAGTGAGCAAGAGTGTATGCCTGTTGGATTGGAGGGCAAACAGTTGTATAATCCAGGGGTCAATCCGAGAGAAAAGTCAATGAGAGTATACTTGCAGTCACTCTGGAAGAACAAGTATGGGTATTAGTCTTTATTCAGAAGTTCGCCTGCGCGATAATGTTCTGTTTTCGTAATCTTTCCTTTTTCACTATAATAGTATACGGGGCCATTTAATTTCCCCTCGACGTATTCTCCCTCGCTTGCGACTTGCGTCCCTAAGAGTACTTGACGTTGAAGTATTTCTCCGGTTTGATCATCAGTAAAGTCCTCAATCACATATCCTCCAAGGTCATACCAAATCCTAAAAGGGCCATCCTTCAGTTTGTTTCTATAGGTGTATTCTTCTTTTGAACGACCGTCTGCGAAAGCCTCTTCAAAAGATCCATTAACCTTGATTTCTTTCACTCTGTTTCCGTATGAGTAATGTGTTATTTGTTCTAACACACCGTCTTCTTGATATGTTTTCCAAATCAAATTCTCTTTTCCGTCAGTATAGTTCCCTTCAATTTTTGGTATTCCGCTGATATAAAATACTTTAAAATCGCCTTCTAGCTCGTCCGCAACGTAATTGATTCTTTGGCGAACTGTGCCAGTATCGTAATACGTTGTTTTTAATCCATCGAGTTTCCCATTTACATAACCACCTTCTTCGACCAAACTCCCCTTTTTTGTTTTTATCCAATAGGTGCCATTTAGTTTGCCTGCGGAGTAGCTTTCTTGTTTGATCTGCTTGGATCCTTCATCATAAAACCCCCAACTGCCATCTTTCATAGGTGTTTCTTGGTCATCGACAGAGATATAGAATCCCGAAGATTGAACAGATGAATTTGTGCGATAGTGAATCGCTGAGATCTTGGTGGCCAAATTTGAGGCGGATGGGTGTTCGATTTTTGACATAAGTTCTCCAGTCTCGAAGAAATATAGAAACTGACCTTCGGGCTGGCCACTGTTGAACGCGCCCACATAATACAGAGATCCATCGGGGTAAACTCTTATCCAAACCCCGTGCTTTTTACCAGCATTGTCGGAGAGGTTGTAATCTATTCCAGCATCACCATTGGGTTTTGACTCAACTGCTGTCGGAAGAGATTGAGTCAGCGCGCTTTTACAAACAAAGGCGAGTGAAAGTACGATAATAAATATTTTAAGTTTCATGTCTCTTTATAAGTACAACGAAAGTAGGGACTCTTTTCTTTTTTCCATTGTCCATCCCGCTGTACTTTTGCACTCCCAACTAAAATAACTCCTTATGAAAGTAACTGTAGTAGGTGCCGGAAATGTAGGTGCCACTTGTGCAAATGTTCTCGCAACACGTGAGGTATGCAATGAAGTCGTCTTATTAGATATTAAAGAAGGTTTTGCTGAAGGCAAGGCACTCGATATCTGGGAAACTTCCCCGATAAACCTGTACGACACCCGTACAGTGGGTTCAACTAATGATTACACAAAGACCGCAGGTTCTGACGTCGTCGTGATTACATCAGGGCTTCCGCGCAAGCCAGGCATGAGCCGTGATGATTTAATTGCAACAAATGCTGGGATCGTGAAATCTGTCACTGCCCAGATCATGGTTCATAGCCCAGACGCTATTCTTGTGATTGTATCTAATCCGTTAGATGTGATGACTTACTGTGCTTATCTCACAGCTGGTATAGATTCTACCAAAGTAATCGGAATGGCAGGTATCCTAGATACTGCACGTTACCGTTCTTTTCTTGCAGAAGAGCTCAACGTGAGTCCCAAGGATATTCAAGCTGTTCTTATGGGCGGTCATGGTGACACAATGGTTCCACTTCCTCGTTACACAACTGTTGGAGGGATTCCAGTCACTGAAATGATTGCTGACGATAAGTTAGAGGCCATTGTAAATCGCACAAAGAAAGGGGGAGGTGAGATCGTCAATCTTCTTGGCACATCAGCTTGGTATGCACCAGGTGCAGCAGCAGCTCAGATGGTTGAGGCAATTGTTAAAGACCAAAGACGTGTATTCCCAGCATGCGTTTGGATGCAAGGAGAATATGGCATTTCAGACATGTATTTAGGCGTCCCAGTGATTCTCGGAAAAAATGGCGTAGAGAAGGTGATTGAGCTAGATCTTAACGAAGGCGAAAAAGCGATGCTTGCGGATAGCGAGAAAGCAGTCCGTGAAGTCAAGGCCATCCTCGATGGGATGAATGCCTAAACAGTTTCACATTCCTTTCTAGTCAATTTTAACCCAACGAAGAGGAGGTCCCAACAGGCCTCCTTTTTTCGTGCCTGAAAGTTCCACTAGCGCTAAAATATAAACGCCACCTGGCCAATTGTTGGTTGAGATCGACCCCCTCAATATCCCCGCGTTGGGAGAAAGTGTTGGAGATTGAAAAATTGTTTGACCAAGTTCATTTCGGACTTCAATTGCTGCATGATATCGCGATGTCAATAGGTTTATCGATGAGGTAAATTCCCAATTCAGGATGTCTTTTCCCGGATTAGGAAACACATTCAGACTCGGGGCTGCATCATTTGTGTTAATCTCGGTGACATCGGTGGTGGTATCGTCAGAAGAGATATAGCATTTCACGCCACCATTTTGAATTCCGAGGAGACAGTCAACAATTGAGTCTCCGTTGAGATCGGCGAAAGCAGCACCTGCTCTGAATCCAGAGCCTCCTGTGCCATTTGCAATCACTTCGGAGTTCACTTCTTCAAGCGCGAGTTCATAATCACTGTTTACAAAACCAAACGACTGAACAGTACCCGTTTCGTTTGCTACTAAGACATGGATGCCTAAAGGGTCTCTATATAGAGCAGGTGTACTATAGCCATTGATTCCTAGGGTATTTGTGACATGTATGTCGCCCCAATTTTCTCCAAAGGCCTCGCTTACTAATCTACACCACGAATGGTTGAGGTTGTCCCCACAGTTGAGGAAGAGCGTTAATGTCCCGTTTTTCTCACCTACCACCAGGTCGAGAAGCCCGTCAGCGTCGATGTCAATAAGCTGAGGTGCTGCGAATTGCCCGACGTCAATAACTTCTTGTTCACTGTCTGAAATTGACAGTTCGGAAACCACAAATTCAGGCCAGTTTCCTTCTCCTGCATTGTTTTCAAATCGGTGCAATCTCCCCAATTCATCTCCCACGATTAAGTCGACATCACCATCTCCGTCGAGGTCACCCAATGCTGGGAAAACACTCTCAATGCCGAATGTAGATATATCGACAGTATCTTGCCATTGATGACTAAATACGGGAGATGAAAGTGATCCTGTATTTTTAAAAAGCAATATGGATGTAGGGGTGTTGTCGACACCTTGGTATTTCTCTTTATTTGCTAGGACCAGGTCAAGAAGACCGTCTGAATCGAGATCAATTAAAACGGGATATGAACCTCGACCGAGATCGATCAGGCCTTCTTGGATGAAGTCATTTTGGATATATTCCCATGAAGGAGAAGACTCGTTTCCCGTATTTTTTAAATAATGAACACTGGCATCATCGTCGGTTTCTAAGTAAGTGTTAGGGCTGAAAAGCAGATCCCGTATCCCATCTTCGTCAATGTCAATATGGTATGAGGCGGGGAATCGTTGGCAACTTAGCGCTTCTGTTCCGCCCGTGAGTAGGGGGAAAGATTGGTCTATAAAGATGGCGGAGTCCTGCCCATCGGCGGCATCTTCCATGAGTATAGCCAAGGAAAGCGGAAACGTAACATCCCCGATGATAAGGTCAAGAGGACCTGAATTATCCAATTGTAAACTTGTAATTGATCCTCCGGCATGCATTTCGTGCCTGGGTTCTGCGACGTTGAAGGCACAGTCAAAATCATCTCCAATAAAAAGCGCATTGTTTTCAGAGGCTTCAGCGAGCATGCCATAACATCTATTTGTGCATGTCAATTCTAATCCACACTCTGTATTTCCAGAAAAACGATACAGTGTGCTTGAGTTTTCTGTGAAGGATATGATGTCAAGATCACCATCTCCATCGTGGTCGAGAATGGCGGGGAGATCTATGCCCAAGCAAACGACCGGTAGCGTGTCTGCTCCTTGTCCCAAATCGTAAGAAGCCATGAGAGGAGTCGCCACGGGTTCGAATTGAGGATTGTTGGGGTCTTCTGTCAAATTTCGATACACGTAAATCCCGTTCTGGTAGCTTGTGAAAATATCCGGACGGCCATCACAGTCATAGTCACGAAGTAGGCACCAGTCAACAATTTCAGGCCATCCTTTTACCCACTCAGGTCGATAGATCCATCCACTGTCTGTTCTTTCAAATGCGAGGAGTCTTGACCCATCTCTGTCAAATGCGAAAAGGTCTTCATCTTCATCAAAATCAAAGTCTATCGGCGACCATTGAGGTGCAGTTAATCCCCCCACCCATGGATTTTGAAGCGTATCTCCATCTATAACAACAGGGATGACGCCATGTTCGAAATCATGGGACCACTGCGCTGAAATATCAGCAACGGATATGAGGCTTACAATAAGGAGGGTGTTTGCAATACCAATTGATCGTAAAGATATTTTCATTAATTCAATGTTTCATTCCCATAAGCCGAGTCAAGGCCAAATAAGCCATGCCAGTGAGAATATAGTTTTTATATAAATAGTATTGAGTCCCCAAGTTAATACCGATGCTCCTCCCTTATTGTGACAATGAATTTAAATAAAGTTAAGGGGCAGCCAATCAATCATGCGAATTTGAAGTTAACATCTCGGCCAATTGAGAATCGGTTGCCGAACAACCATATGAAGTATTTGGCTGACGCCTTCTGAATTTATTTGGTAAGTTTCGGATAGAAAATGAGATCATCCATACCTATGATACTTCCTAGATTGGTATTGATGCTTCCTGATCTAACGTGCGCACCATTAAAATGAATGCCATTTTTATTCGTGAGTTCTAAACTTTCCCCAGCATGAACAGTCAATTGCGTGTTTATAGTAAATTCTTTATAGTCATAGGCTATATCAATAACGTGATAGCTGATAAACTCATTCAATAATGCTTCATTTTCTGGCCGCAGCAGATATTTATATTCTGGAAAGATGTCAAATGCTCTATCTACAGGCGCCAGCACGGTCACATTTTGGCTATGTATGTGTTTTGAAATGGCAGACTTGCGCATGAGTGAGGTGAAGATGGGGTATTCGTCTGAAGTCGTGAGGTATTTATAAACACTGTTAAGGTTCTTCTCTTTCACTTCAGCTGTATTGTTCTTTTCCTCCAGACGTCTTTTTATAAGTCGCATTCCGCGTTTTTCAGCTTCAGTTAAATTCTTTAGTCCTTCTGGTATTTCTTTTTTATCAGAGCTGGGTAAAGGAGTGTCTTTATCTATTGAACTGCATGAGAACAATATGCATGCGCAAAATGATAGGGTAGTCATAAATCTTGTCATTTTGTAAAGATAATTCCATTCGAATAAGGTCGTGAATAGGTTGTGAACAAAATTGTAATATTGAAGTCTCAAGTTACATACCTTTGTAAAAGGAATCTCAATGATTAATTCCTCAACAACATGAAGCACATTGGCAATACCCCGTTCAGGGCCTCGCTAGAAGCTATTGGATTAGAAGGTGTGGCAGGCGCCCACTGGAATCTGCCCCCATCGAAACTTATTTTGCAGACCCTACTTCGTGGCGAAGGCGTCCTTACCGATTCCGGAGCTCTGGCAATCACTACTGGAAAGTTCACAGGCCGTTCTCCTAAGGATAGGTTTATAGTGGGCGACAGCAATACCATTTCTAGGGTAGATTGGGGTGATATCAACCAAAAGATGACACCATCACATTTCGGGACGCTGTTATCAGATGTTCAAGAATATTTGGGCGGCAAAAACGTCTACGTAAGAGACGCCGCTGTAGGAGCTGATCCTGCTACGCGTATCAATGTTCGTGTAGTCACCGAGAAGTCGTGGTCAAATCTATTTGTACACAACATGTTCTTGCGTTTAGATGCAGAACAGGTTTGGCTTGCTGACCCTGCGTGGCACATCATTTGCGCTCCGGGTTACCAGGCTGATCCTGAGCGTCATGGATGTAGACAGGGCAATGTTAGCGCCATTGACTTTACACGTAAAATCATTATCGTTGCAGGCAGTGGTTATACTGGCGAAATCAAGAAGGGAATGTTCTCTGTAATGAATTTTGAATTGCCAGAATTACATAATGTGTTGCCCATGCACTGCTCGTCAAACGTAAGTTCGGAAGGCGACGTTGCAGTTTTCTTTGGTCTAAGTGGAACTGGAAAAACGACTTTGAGTTCAGATCCCAATCGCAATCTTATTGGAGATGATGAGCACGGATGGTCGGATGATGGCGTCTTCAATATGGAGGGAGGTTGCTACGCAAAGACAATAGATCTGAGTGCTGAAGGAGAACCTCAAATATTCAATTCAATCAAATACGGTGCGCTTTTAGAGAACATCGGTTTTGAAGAAGACGGAGTGACACCCAATTACAATGATGACTCAATCACCCCAAATACGCGTGTTTCTTATCCAGTAGATTTTATCCCTGGTGCGATAGAAAACGGCATGGGTGGCCATCCAACGGATATTTTCTTTTTGACTTGTGATGCTTTTGGCGTTTTGCCTCCCATCAGTAAGTTAGATTCAAACCAAGCGATGTTCCATTTTATAAGTGGATACACAGCCAAGGTTGCAGGTACGGAGGCAGGAGTGGAGGAGCCGCAAACAACATTTTCAGCTTGTTTCGGAGCGCCTTTCCTTCCACTCGCCCCTACCGATTATGCGCATATGTTAGGTGAACGTATTGAGCGTCACGGGGCCAGAATGTGGTTGGTCAATACGGGTTGGACTGGCGGAGGATACGGTGTAGGGTCTAGAATGAAACTTTCGTATACCCGTGCGATGATCACAGCTGCGCTTAATGGAGAGTTGCACGATGTTGAGATGCGCACAGATGAGGTGTTTGGGCTAAATGTACCCACGTCTTGTCCAGGTGTCCCAGATGAATTGTTAACGCCTCGTGAGACCTGGTCTGATCAAAAAGAATTTGACAGAGTCGCGAACAATTTGGCGAAAAGATTTGTGGAGAATTTCGCGCAATTTGATGGTACTGCAACTGACGCAATGCGTTCAGGAGGTCCTCAGGTTGCTGTGAAAAGCTAAATGAAGTTTTACTAATGCGATCTCTTTATGTACCAAACCTTAAAGAGGGCCTGTTTAATCTTTCTGAAGACGAATCGCGTCACGCAGTAAAAGTGTTACGCGCAAAGGTTGGGTATTCTTATACTTTGATGGATGGAAAGGGTGGGTCTGCTGAGGCCGAGATTATTGAGATCACGAAAAATTCATGTTTGCTTAAAGTGGGTGAGGTCTCAGTGGAAGACAGACCATTGTTTGGTTTGACGATGATTTTAGCACCCACTAAAAGAACAGAACGTTTTGAGTGGTTTTTAGAAAAAGCAACTGAGATTGGAATCGAAAGAATCTATCCGGTTTTTACGTCAAGATCTGAGTTTAAAGTCGAGAAATTTGAGAGGTGGAATAAGATTCTTATTTCAGCGATGAAGCAAAGTAAGCGTAAATGGCTGCCAGAGCTTATGGCTACTAAAGATCTAGAAAAGACGGTCTCTCAAGTCAGAAGCGATGTGTCACCTCATTTTTTCATCGCGCATTGTATGGATGCGATTGAAGTAAATGAAAAGAAACATCTGCTCAATACGCTGTCCAAAGGTCAATCTGCTGTGATCGCTGTAGGTCCTGAAGGAGACTTTACACCAGAGGAAGTCACAATGATGTTGTCACACAATGGGTCGGAAATCACGCTAGGTGATATGCGCCTAAGAACAGAAACCGCAGCACTGACTGCTGTCACCTTTTTCAATGCAGCCCAGGTTAAGGGCTAGTTTTCATTAAGCTAAGGGACCTTCCGGAATGGCTCTCCAGTGTGTCACATCGTGATAATAGTGATTGCTATTCCCTTCTCCAGACCAAAAATGCAGGCCATGTTTATTTCTCTTTTCCTGATTGTCAGCGAAGAAGTTTTTGCGAAAATGAAGGATGACCACTTCTCTCATTGCATAATCTAATTGCATGCCTGGTAAGAAGACTTTGTTGTTTGGGATAAAAGCGAGAATCCTTTGGTTATCCTGGGGGATCTCCTTTTCGATGTCGATCCAACCACTCATTTCCCTATGAATTTAGGTGCTCTTTTTTCTAAAAATGAAGCGACTCCTTCTGCATAATCTTCTGATTCAGCAGCTCGGAACTGGTAATCTAGTTCCAAATCCAATTGCTCATCTAAATCTGAATTCATGCCTTTGTGAAATGCCGCTTTTGTAAGTCCCAATGCATAAGTGGGCATTTCCGATAGCCTTGTTGCTGTCGCTTCGATTTCTGCGAGGAACGCATCTTCACTGACAGCTTTATATATTAAGCCCATATTCATGGCGTCCTGCGCAGTGAGTTTATCACCGAAGAATGCGAGTGCTTTTGCCCTTTGCATGCCTACCAAACGAGGGAGCCACCATGTACCGCCGCTGTCTGGAATAAGTCCGATTTTTGAAAACGCTTGAATGAAAGAAGCTTTTTCACTTGCAATCGTGAGGTCGCACGCAAGCGCAATATTTGCGCCAGCTCCAGCAGCTACGCCATTTACCGCTGCTAAAATCGGCTTTCTCATTGCGCAAATCCGTCGAATACTTGCATTGTACGTTTCTTCAACAATGATTTTAAAATTGGGCGCATCTGGTGCGGTCACTTCTTTTAAGTCTTGCCCAGCACAAAAAGCACGTCCCTCACCCGTAATCACAATACATCTCACTGAATCATCTATGGCGGCCTTGTCAAGCTCTTCTTGGAAAGAACGTCCCATGACTCTGTCAAAGCTATTGAATGCTTGAGGTCTGTTAAGGGTGATGTATCTCACAGAACCTTTATTCGTTATTTGGATTGATTCAGACATATCGCAAAGTTAAGCATGAAAAAGCCCGACGAGTTGACGTTCGTCGGGCTTATTATTTAAGATATAAACGCTTACGGTTTAATTCTGTATAACTATTCTTGAATTTCCAGAACCTTCGTTTGTGCGTATCACCAGCACATATGTTCCATTCTCTAAGCCTTGTATGTCGAGCGCAATATTTCCTGAGTGCGTTAATCTCTCACGATTGAAAACCAATCTTCCCTGCATGTCATAGATGTCTATGCTTGCATTGTGGCTATGTTGTGAAAGCGTCACATTTAACGCCCCATTCGTCGGGTTGGGATAAACGCCAAAAGCAAGTTGATTCGGATTGTTCACCTCATCAATAATGACAGAAACAACAAGTGAATCCATACATCCCAATTCATCAGTGACCGTTATCATATAATCTCCTGACTCCATTGTAGTGAAAATAAGCTCAGAATTCATAGGTAGTACGCTGCTATCCGTAAGCGACATCCATTCGATCAGATTGATATCAAATGATCCTTCAGCTGAAACTTGGACCGTGGCCCCTAGGGTGTCAAATGAAATGCTGTCTAGCGAAAGCTCAAGGTCACACACCAAGCAAGGTGGTAGGGGAGTAGGGTTAAGCTCAATTGGCGACCCAGAAACAAGTTCTTTACCCGCTAACCCTGGGTAATCTGCAGGATATCTGGAGGCTCTAAATGTCAAATTCTGAGTTGGCAAAAGGACTGTGCCTTGATTCACAGGGGAACTCACGCCAGACGTATTTAACAAGGGTGTTTTATAATGCCAAACGAGATCTCCATCTTGAGTGTACTCTCGAGTGTCCCCAGGTCTTCCCGAACAAATGAGACTATTTCCATTTTCTAAACGTTGGAAAGAAGAAACGATGTTCGAGTATATTGTGTTAGGATTAGGTGATTCAAATGTCCATTCGAAATCAGTTGGGAGGTATGTTCCTGTCTCACTGTTAACGATGTATTCATTCTCATATTCGTCATAAATCGGCAAAAGTGTGTGAACAGTGCTATACTCACCGCTTTCTCCTTGCACTCTATTGTTAAAAACACCTACTTTTCCGTAATCAGGACTGTTAGTGCTTAAAGCAAGGTCTAGCCAGTGGGTATGATGTTGGTACCCCAACTTCATGTCTGTACTGTCACCTCTGTCGTAAGCCATGGGATTGCCCCAGCGCCATTTCAGTTCACCAGGTGTTGTATTTCCGTAATCAACCACCCATATCTCATTAAATGTTGGAACGCTCAACATAATGTGTTGACTAAACTCATCAAAATCAATGGCATTAATATGCAACCAGTCAGCAACAGCATTTGACACAGAACCAAAATTAATGTCGATTTTATCGATGTTATCTGCAATGACCCCATAGTTCTCCTTGGTAGCGTCAAAATCCTGTACCAAGTGGTCCCAAACAGCCCATTCCCAGACAACTTCTCCCAATCCATCATCACCTGGCGCGATTACCCAAACAACTTCTGACCACATACCTGCACCTGTTAAGTTTTCAGGATTACGTCCAGCTTCGATGCACTCTAGAGAGTCTCGCTGTTCCCAAGCAGTGACAAGAACGTTGCCATTTGCCATTGGTTGAATGTCGTGATGCAATCGGTACTCGGCATCATTGCGAGTGAATGACCAAATAGGCTCGTTGTCCCATGTTCTGCGTTCAATTGTAGCTCCACCTCCACCGGCCCAAATGGCATCATTTTGAAAACTAGCTGGACGATAAGTTGTCATCACATCACTATTTTCAAGAATGTAAATGACATTTGCCGGTCTAAGAGAATCAGCATTCTCCCATTTATGAACGACATTTCCACACATATCTAAGAGGAAGGCATCAGGTTGATTGTGGGGATAAATTAAGTTGTATCCCCCATCTGTTGCTGACTCGTCGTAGACGATTGTGCCTACTGTGTTTTCTTGAGCGATGCTGAAATTGATGAACATTAGAAGGATGAGACCAATTATGTATTGCAGTTTCATGAGATTGTGTATTCTATAATTTGATAGTGTTTTCTATAATTTCACTATTCTTCTAGTGAAAGAGCCGTTTGCAAACTTAGGAAAGAAATTAAGAATGTAAAAACCAGCATTAAGTTTCTCCCCTATTTTAACAGTTTCCCCACACTTCGCTTCTCCCATTTCTAGCATTACACCGCTGGTTGAGTAAATAATCCATGTTCCTTTTTCTTTGAAGTCTACTGCCATAACATCTTTAAAGGGATTTGGGTATGCTTCCCAAGAAGAACGTTCCACGGCAATGATTTCACTGTCACACCCTGTCAGCCAGCTGTTGGCTTCAAGGACGTCCCCAGGCGTCATGTCTTTCCCTACAAATCCTAGGTAATCGGATGCATATCTGGGGAATCTGAATATGCCATTGTTGCCAGGGTCATTCCCTTGAGTGGTTGCCCCGAAAACCGTGATGGGATTGACATATCTGAACACGATTTCTTCTTCAGAATTAACCTCAAATGCGATACCGTTTTGACCATTTGCAATGAGTGTATTTCCATTGGGTTGTCTCTCTGCACCAGAAACATTCGAGGAATAAAACGTCTCATCTAATGTCTCAGGATATCTCCAGGAATAGGTTGCAGGACCAAATGGCAGTGCACCATCAATGGGATATGTTCCGTTTGCCATTTCAGGGAGTGTAATTTCTTCTACAGATGAAGCCTCTATGCTTGGCCTGTTGCGCCCGTTGTTATATAACAACACATTGCCCCCTCCAGGGTGGTCTTCATCTATCCAGTGTGCATTGTGCTGAAAAAACAGTGTGCGATCCTCAATTGTGCCCCTATCGTAGACCATGGGGTTTCCGTATCTCCACAAAAGATCACCTGCAGGCCCCGCCGCTTCTTCTGTTGTTGTAGAATGATCGACAATGAAGATTTCGTTAAATTTCCCTGCGCTTATGATGATTTGATCTAATGATTCATTGTATGCGATAGAATTTGAATGCATCCAGTCAGGGTTTAAACCA
Source organism: uncultured Flavobacteriales bacterium (assembly GCA_913051865.1). Taxonomy (GTDB): domain Bacteria; phylum Bacteroidota; class Bacteroidia; order Flavobacteriales_D; family Sanyastnellaceae; genus UBA974. The sequence continues at coordinate 13,665 of CAJXHE010000005.1, read as the reverse complement.
TTGGCACCATTGTTCGCTGTGTAATTGATGTTTATACGTCTAGGCGCATTTGAAATTTCAGCATAATTTGGAAGAGATGCATCGGTGTCTTGAACCAAATGATGCCATGCGCACCACTGCCAAACAACTTCTCCTCCAAAACTTCCAGTAGGTTGGATTTCTGTTATTTGAGTACACCACACATCGTTTTCGGAAGCATTGGGCGTTTTCCCCATGTCCAATGCTTCCTGGTAGGAATGTCTTTCCCACCCTAAGATTAACAGATTTCCATTGGGCATCCATTCAATATCGTGATGCTGGTGTTGTAATGTGTCAGCCCAGTTCATGGACCAAATTAATTCACCTTCCCAATTGAATCTTTCAACCCTTCCTCCTGTGCCGCCTCCTGAAAAAGGAGGGGTTGCAGATGAGCTTAGTTGTGCAGTTCTTAACAAACTACCGTCTTCAAGTATGTATGCAGAAAGGCCGGTGCGGTATTCACTCTCCCATTGATTGATCACTTGCCCACAATTGTCAACCAAGTAAGTGTAGTCGGAGCTATTTGGTGCCAGTAAGTTGTAGCCTTCAAAGGCCTCGGTGTTGTTTATAAATGTGCCAACAGTCTGAGTTTGGGAATGAAGATTAGATGCCATTAAGCATATGGCTGAAGCACATATAAGTAACGTCTTGTTCGTTGATCTTTTATTTCTTCCAAACATGGTCCTTCTTTTTCTGAGGTATAAAAGAAACTTCAGCGGCCCAGGAATTACAGCGCTTTAATTCATCAATACTCATTCCTAATGTCTTGTGAGCGATGTGGTATTCATCCATGAGCGTGATGCCCATCACTCCTGGGTCGTCACTATTGACTGTGGTTTTAATACCTAAGTCCATTAATTGTTTAAGTGGATGTGACGCTAAGTCAGGTACAGCTTGGGTTAACCAATTGCTGGTAGGACACATTTCAAGAGGTATTTTTTCATCCACGAGTCTTGTGATTACCTTTTCATCGTGAATGGCTTGAACCCCATGACCTATTCTGTCGGCATGTAAATAATCGATAGAAGCCAGGATGTTGTTTGGGGATCCAGGCAAAGCTGGTTCACCTGCATGTATTGTAATACCTAGTCCAGCTGCCTTGGCCTTGTCAAACATGGGCGCAAACTGTTTGGGAGGGTAGTCCACTTCATTGTCTGCAAGATCAACGGCGATAAATTCTCCCTTATGTGCAATTGCAAAGTCACACCAGTACATATTCTCTTTGTGGGATTTTATTCTTTGCAACAAGCAAATAAGTCCCACAGCCATTGGGTACATCTTTTCTGCCCGCACACAGCCCTTCATGATTGCACCGTGTAAATTCTCAGCGCCCAGGTATGGAAATGTATCTAGTGTAAAACTTGGTGCATATCGAAGTTCAAGCAATCGGACATTGCTCTTCAGATACATGTCTTCACACGCTTCAAATGCGAGTCGTTCAATTCTTTCTAGGGATGACAAGCGATCTCTGGTATGCAGAAATTTATTTAATACCGTTGGGAGATCTGCCATCGGTTCTAAAATCAAAAATTCCCTTGCGAAATCTTCTTTGGATTTTATCTTCAAACCGTCCTCTATCGCCCATTCTATCATCGTTGAGGGCCTGAAAGCAAGCTCCAAATGACAATGTAACTCAACCTTAGGTATGTTGAATAACTGTTCGTTTATCTCATCCAAATTCATCTTGACAAGTTAGTGCTTATTCCTCCCCCGCAAAATAAGTTTACCTTTGTGTCGTGGCTGTCGAAATAAAAAATAAAAAAGCATCTTACACTTATTTCCTAGAGGATGAGTTTACTGCTGGCATTCAATTGAATGGCGCAGAAATAAAATCCATTCGAAACGGAAAGGCCAGTATTGGTGAATCCTATTGTCGTTTCGATAAGGGCGAACTTTATGTGTTTAACATGTATGTGTCGGAGTATAAAAATGCGGGTTATACGATTCAGATACCTCGTCGCCAGAGAAAATTACTCCTTCAGAAGAAGGAATTAAAAAAGCTCGATAAAAAACTTAAGAATACAGGGGTTACATTAGTTCCCACTCTTATGTTTATTGCGCCTTCGGGATATGCAAAACTACGTTTCCGTGTTGCCAAGGGCAAGAAGATGCATGATAAGAGGGCTACGTTAAAGGAAAAAGACGTTGCCCGTGATTTAGATCGACTTATGTGACAGGTTCCATCTCGTTTGAAACGGTAACTCTGTAGTGATCGCTGATGTCTTCCCATTCCCAAGCAAAGTGATCCATTACATCTCGAAGGCTCTTCATGATGATAGGATTCGGAACATTCATGTCCCTGAAGTACACGTCTTGTTTGTTAATGAGTCCGTATTTATAGAAAACAGCCCGCGTCATTGCTGTGACATTGTTTTTTGAAGGGTGGTTGATTTTCTTCATAAAATCTCGGTTCTCTTTCACCTTAAGCGCAAAGTCTTTTTTCGGAACGCCTAGGGCAAGTCCAAACTTTGCACAACATCTTTTTATGATGGCTCGATCTACACCGGGTTCAAAGTATTTGTGAACCAAACTGAGATTAGCTGAGACGACGATCATTAAGAATCGACCGTAGTCTGTTTCATCTAAATCAGGGCATGTGTCAAAACCGGGAGATGCATTTAGCATCGATGCAACTTCAGGCCATCCTTTTTCAACCGTCTCGAAAGATGAGTTGACGAAGATGTTGGCCACCTTTTCATCGGTGAGCTTCTTTTTAGATAGCCAGCTGAGTAATCCCTTGTTTATCATCCTTGGGATTCAAAGTTAATCATGATAAATCATGGTTTCTCGTGCACTTTTATGATCGCTATTAACAGGGTTATCCACAATTATGTGCAGTTCGTTGACATGTGCTTACCTTCGTAAAATGTATCAAAATGTCCTGAAACCCTTGTTGTTCCTATTGTCTCCGGAAAGAGCCCATCACTTTTCTATGACGATATTGAGATTTGCAATTGCAATTCCTGGGATGGCTTGGGTGTTAAAGCAATGCTTTAACTCAGGCATCTCTGATTCGTCGGTAAACATCTGTGGTATTGCGTTTCCGAATTCGGTAGGTGTCGCTGCCGGTTTTGACAAAGACGCGCGATACCTTAGAGAACTTCAAGTACTCGGATTTGGTCATGTAGAAGTAGGTACACTCACGCCCATTGCCCAATCAGGTAATCCCCGGCCAAGACTTTTTCGTTTAAAAAGAGATGCAGCTCTTCTCAATCGTATGGGGTTTAATAATGGAGGTGTAAATGACGCAGTTTCAAGGCTTAAAAGACGACCTGTTGGATTAATTGTTGGGGGGAACATAGGTCGAAATAAGATAACGTCTAATGAGGATGCAACTTCAGATTACATCACGTGCTTTGATGCGCTTCATCCCTACGTCGATTATTTTGTAGTGAATGTAAGTTCACCCAATACGCCTGGTCTTCGAGCGCTACAGGACAAAGCGCCACTTTCTGCGTTACTTAAGGCGGTTGTCAAGCGCAACAATGATGCTCATCTTCCACCAGGTGCTAAGCGTAGACCTGTTTTCTTAAAGATCGCACCTGATATGACAGATGCTCAATTAGATGATGTCATAGAAATTGTCATTTCAGAAAAGGTGGATGGGGTCATCGCAACAAACACGACGATATCACGGTCTCATTTGAAAACAAAATCAATTGATGATTTGGGCAATGGTGGTGTGTCTGGTGCGCCTTTGTGTTCTCGCTCTACAGAAGTCATCTCATACTTATCTCAAAAATCCGCTGGTGCTTTCCCTATTATAGGTGTAGGAGGCATAGACTCGCTCTCCTCTGCAAGAGAGAAAATGGATGCTGGCGCCTCTTTGGTCCAAATTTATAGCGGATTTATTTACAGAGGTCCTGCCTTGGTGAGGGAGATAAGAAAAGGGCTGCAGGGGTAGTTTCTACCCCAATTCACTTAATTGCATCACCCGATCGAGTCGAGGCCCTTTTTCCGTTTGAATTAAAGTACAAACTTCATGCGCGGCATCGTGTTCTAAAAAAAGGTGATACCCTTTGTTTGCTGCTTCGTTAAAAATCCGACTGCGTTCTTCCAGTGTTAACAATGGACGTGTATCGTACCCCATGACATAGGGTATCGGGATATGTCCTACTGAGGGAAGAAGGTCGGCCATGAAGACAACCGTGGTGTCACCTACTTTAATGATGGGGCACATTTGAGCGTCAGTGTGACCGTTGACGACAAATGCATCAAAACCGAGTCCCGTATTAATGCGCAGATCGTCATCAGATGCATCTACAAACTTGAGCTGTCCAGATTCGTGAAGGGGTTTGATGTTTTCAGAGAGAAAACTTGCGCGTTCGCGCTGATTTGGTTCAGTGGCCCATTTCCAGTGCCTTGAATTGCTCCAGAAAGTCGCATTTTTAAAAGCGGGACGGTAGCCGTTGCGGGAGTCATTCCATTCGACTGCACCACCCACATGATCGAAATGCAAGTGGGTGAGGAAAACGTCAGTAATGTCGTCACGAGAAAACCCAGCTTTTGAAAGTGATTTGTCCAATGAATTGTCACCATGCGGGTGATAATGACTAAAGAACTTCTCACTTTGTTTGTCGCCTAATCCACAATCGATTAATGTTAATTTGTCGCCGTCTTCGATCAGCAATGAGCGCATCGCCCAAGGGCATAAATTATTTGCATCAGACGGGTTCGTTCTTGACCATAGTTTTTTCGGCACAACGCCGAACATGGCTCCCCCGTCCAATTTAAAATTACCGTTGTGAATAGTATGAAGTTGCATGCGTCTAAGGTAGTATCTTTGTCTTTTGATATAAGAACTGAATAATACTTCCCTATGCCGCTTTCTTCTTTGAATGCCATTTCTCCAGTTGACGGACGATATCACAGACATACTCATATTCTTGGATCCCTTCTTTCCGAGTTTGGGTTAATTAAGCATAGAGTGGAGGTGGAGGTAAAGTACTTCATTGATTTGGTGTGTCTACCGCTTCCCCAGCTAGATGGTTTTCCTAAGGACAAATTTGAAGACATGAGGGGGTTGTATCTCAATTTCTCAGAAGCAGACGCGAAAAGGATTAAAGATCTTGAGTCCACGACGAACCATGATGTTAAGGCGGTTGAATATTGGATTAAGGAAGAGATGGTAAAATTGGGTGTAAGCCAGTGGAGTGAGTTCATACATTTTGGATTGACTTCGCAGGACGTTAACAACACAGCCATTCCATTGTCTCTTAAACGTGCTACAGAAGAGGTCTATTTGCCCATTATCGATGAGGTTATCGCCAAATTAAGTGGTCTCGCAAACGATTGGAAGTCTGTGCCTATGCTCGCAAGAACACATGGTCAGTCAGCTTCTCCTGTGACTTTGGGGAAGGAAATCAGTGTTTTTGAAAACCGACTTAGGGTGCAACGTGATGCGATTTCAAATGCTGTTTATGCAGCCAAATTTGGCGGTGCAACAGGAGGTTTTAACGCGCACAAAGTAGCCTATCCAGACATAGATTGGCCTGCCTTTGGGACGCAGTTTGTAGAAGGTAATTTGGGACTGTTTCGGAGCAAGGTGACAACTCAGATTGAACATTACGATCACCTCGCGGCATGGTGTGATGCGATGAGGCGTGCGAATACAGTAATGATGGATTTGGACAAAGATATTTGGACATATGTATCGATGGATTACTTCAAACAAAAGATTGTGGAGGGCGAGGTAGGGTCTTCTGCAATGCCTCACAAGGTGAATCCCATAGATTTCGAAAACAGCGAAGGGAACTTTGGGGTGGCAAACGCAGTTTTGGGACATTTCTCAGAAAAACTGCCCATATCTAGAATGCAACGTGATTTAACAGACTCTACAGTGCTTCGGAATATTGGTGTTCCGATGAGTCATGGTCTTATCGCATTGCGGTCATTGTTAAAAGGGTTGGGAAAGCTTGTCCTGAATACACCTGCATTAGAAGCAGCGTTGGAAGACAACTGGGCTGTAGTCTCCGAAGGGATTCAAACAATTCTGCGTCGTGAGAACTACCCCAAGCCTTATGAGGCGTTAAAAGATCTTACGAGAACGGGTGAAAAAATCAATGCATCTTCGATGCGTGCTTTTATAGATACTTTAAATGTATCCGATGCCGTTAAAGATGAGTTAAGGCAGATTACACCTTCGACTTACATCGGATTTTCGGAGGAGTTGGTATCGTGATTTGCTGTTAGACTGAACATGAAGCGATTATCTGTCTTATTCCCTCTATTCAAAGCCTACCGTTGGAATCTTGTTTCCAACGCATTATTGAATGCAATAGGTGCTGTTTTGTCTCTTTTCTCGTTTCTCAGTGTTGTGCCATTTCTCCGCATTTTATTCTCAGGAAAATCCACACCTACCAAGGTTGAAGGAATCCCCTTGGCGGATGACATTCCTGGTAAAATAGGTGCTTGGTTTGATGGTTATGTGCTTGAAGAGGGAGATTCTCATGCCTTAATCATGGTGTGTATTGCTGTTGTAATATTGGCTGTTCTAAAGAATTTGGTGTCATACCTTGCCATGTATAGTCTCGCGACGATTCGTACGGGTGTAAGTAGAGACTTGAGAGATAAAATGTATGGCCGCGTACTAGGAATGAGTATGGGGTGGTTTACTGATTCACGTAAGGGAGATGTTTTGAGTCGACTTACTGTTGACCTGAATGAAGTGGAGGTCAGTATTGTGGGGTCGATAGAGGTGATGTTTAAATCCCCCCTTATCGTGTTTATTTCAATCGCTGCACTCTTTGCGCTCAGCTGGGAGCTTACTGTTTTTGCATTGGTTTTTCTTCCGGTCAGTGGAATCCTTATAAGCAGAATTGCAAAAAAACTAAAGCATTCAGCGAAACGAGGGAAAGAGGAGTTGGGGTCTTTGGTTAATATTCTGGATGAAACGTTAAGTGGTGTTCGACTTATTAAGGCATTTGGGGTAGAAAAGTTCTTTTCAGACCGCTTTAATGCACGCAACCAAAAGCATTTTATGGCCATGCGTAAGATGTTTAGACGCGAGTATCTTAGTTCACCTGTCAGTGAAGTGATATCGTTAACGGTAATGGCAATTCTTCTCGGTTATGGAGGTCACATTGTTCTTGATGGAAGTACTGGGCTGACCGGGGATTGGTTTATTGGATACCTGGTTGTCTTTTCACAGATTATTCCGCCTGCCCGTGCTTTCAGTGATGGTTGGTTTAGAATAAATAAAGGCGTGGCATCTCTTGATCGATTGGAAGACATGCTTGTGGTTTCTCACCCTGTACCAAATGCAGCTGAAGACGCCCCTCCTTTTGTGGAACTCGAAACGGCAATTTCGTTTAACAATGTGAGTTATTTCTATGGTGATCAAGCTGTGCTTGCAGAGCTCTCGCTAGAGATTAAAAAAGGGGAAGTTATCGCTCTCGTAGGGGCTTCTGGGTCAGGTAAAACGACACTTTCTAACTTGCTCATCAGGTTTGATGATCCTACACAGGGCGCCGTTGAAATTGATGGCCGTGACCTTCGCGACATTCCCGTGTCATCTTGGCGCCAAAAATTAGGGGTCGTTACCCAAGAGTCGATTTTATTTCATGGCACGATTGCGTCGAATATATCTCTTGGTGAAAATGAGGTGGATCAAGACCGCTTGCTACAATCCGCGAAGGCCGCTCAAGTGATGGCGTTTGCGAGTAAAATGCCTGATGGGCTTCAAACGTCAGTCGGTGATGGGGGAGCGCGTCTTTCGGGGGGGCAAAGGCAAAGGGTGGCCCTTGCGCGTGCACTTTACCGCAATCCTTCGATACTCGTTCTAGATGAAGCCACTTCTGCGCTCGATGCGGCTTCTGAGCACGAAGTCCAAAAAGCGTTAGATGCCGCAATGAAAAATAGAACAGTTCTGGTTATAGCACATCGACTCTCTACAGTATCAAAAGCAGATCGAATCGTTCTCCTTTCTGAAGGTCGCATTCAGGAGAGTGGCACACATGATGAGCTTATTGCATTAAATGGAGGGTATGCAGAATTGGTTAATCTTCAGTCTTTCTCTTCATAACTTCACAACTTGACTAATAACTTAAAAAACACCAGGCCTACCGTTATTGCGGGCCCATGTAGTGCAGAATCAAGAACTCAGGTCCTTGCTATAGCAAATGCGCTTAAAGGTCATGCGCACTATTTCCGTGCGGGATTGTGGAAGCCACGAACGCGTCCGAATTCTTTTGAAGGCGTAGGTGAAGATGGGTTGAAATGGCTCGTGGATGTCCAGAAAGAAGTCGGGCTTCCTGTGATGACAGAGGTGGCGGATGCCAAACATGTGGAGCTTGCGCTTAAGAATGGTATAGATGCGGTTTGGATAGGTGCGCGAACGACAGTAAGTCCATTTGCTGTCCAAAACATCGCGGATGCACTAAAAGGAACAGACACCCCAGTTTTGGTAAAGAACCCTATGCATGCAGACTTAAAGCTGTGGATGGGGGCGATAGAAAGGGTGAGTCATTCGACAAAAGGGGAGGTATGTGCACTTCACAGGGGTTTTTCAAGCTATGGTTTAAAAAAATACAGGAATGCCCCCATGTGGGAAGTCCCCATTGGACTCAAAGAAGAAATGCCAGACATACAATTGTTTTGTGATCCGAGTCATATCTCAGGCAAACGAGAATTGATACAACCGGTGTCTCAGAAAGCCATGGATCTGGGGATGTCAGGTTTAATGATAGAAACGCATCACAACCCCAGCGAAGCATTGAGCGATGCCGCACAGCAATTGTTGCCATCTGATTTAATTCAATTACTAGACAATCTGACAATCAGAGATCTTAACTTAGATCTGTCACAGACTTCAGATATTCGGGATCTAAGGTTGAAAATGGATTCTATCGATGAACAACTGGTTGAACTTTTAAGTGGGAGAATGAATGTCGCTCGAGCGATAGGTGACTATAAAAAAGAACATGGACTGACAGTCCTTCAATTGGCGCGTTGGAAAGAAATAATAAAAACTAGAAAGATGTGGTCAGAGGAGATGGGTTTAGAAGAAGAATTCTTAAAACTTGTATTAGAGCAAGTTCATAAGGAGAGTATTCGGATACAAACTGAAATATTAAATTCCGAGCGTTAATTGGGGTTACAAGCGTGATGGCGCTTTTTTTCTTAAAAAACTTTGCCCTTTTTGTAACCTAACAAGAACGAGACACGTAATAGACTCAGGTTTTGGTTAACCGCGTCTTAAATGACGCTAGAATCAGGCGATTTGGTTTAAAAAGGGCACCTCAAACGTGAGGGCCCTTTTTTTTATGCCCATCAAAACCATTACTTGCTGATTCGTTTTGTAAACAGCGAGAGCCAAATTGACCTTGATACTCGATATATTAAAGGAAGGAGAATGAAGAGCGAACTGACCCCACAGATTATAAATGTGCCGGGATGCGTCAGGAATCCAAACTCAATAAGCTGCAAAGCGTCAAGGGTGATTAATGCCACCAGGATAGCAATCCACAAGCCTACCGTGATGCCATAGCTTACATATGCAGCCCCAAAATAAAATCCCGGTTCTTTGACAAAGTCTGCATTGCAGTTTGGGCAGGCTCTGTGCATCTTTGTGAACGAACGGAGTTTATAAGGATTAGAAACCTCGAACAGTCCTTCCTGAGCACAGCTCGGGCATTTGCAACTCAGTATTGTCAATAAATGTGAGGTCTCTAGGCCCATTATTTTAATGTTGAAGGACACACATTGTCTGTGACGGGCATATCTGTAATTGTGATTGCATCGTATCCCCCCAATACATCTATGCCATTGTGAATCCCATGCTTTTTCAAGATAGAATTTGCGATCACAGATCGATATCCTCCAGCACAATGAATATAAAAGTCACCCTTGTTGGGAAATGAGCTTAAGTATTCGTTGATGAAGTCAAGAGGTGTCGATTTCGCAAATTCGATATGTCCAGCCGTATACTCTCCCGTCTTTCTGACATCGAATACTGACGGGGAGTCTAGCCCTTCTAGTTGACTTGCTTCAATGGTCTCTATGCGGTCGGTTTCTTTGCCGGAATCAATCCAGTTCTTAAATCCACCTTGAAGAATACCGATGACATTGTCGAATCCAACTCTGGAGAGCCTGATGACAGCCTCTTCCTCCATTCCCTCTTCAACGACAAGTAAAATAGGCTGCTTCACATCCACCAATAACGCTCCGACCCAGGGTGCAAAACCGCCATCCAATCCGATGAATACAGAACGAGGAATGAATCCTTTTACAAATTCCGATTCATGCCTTACATCTAGGATGACAGCGTCGGTGTCATTTGCCGCAATCTCAAACTGATCAGGATCAAGCAAGTTCGTGCCATTCTTGATCACTTCATCAATAGAGACATAGCCCTGCTTGTTCATTTGAATATTAAAACCGAAATATTCAAGCGGTGGCAACAGACCCTCGAGTACTTCATTGACAAACTCCTCACGTGTCATGCCCGGTCTCAGTGCATAGTTGTTTGCTTTTTCATGCCCGACCGTACCGACCGTTTCTTTGCTCATGTTCTTCCCGCACGCTGATCCCGCGCCATGTCCCGGATAAATAATCACATCATCTTTAAGAGGCATAATTTTTGTTTGGATGCTGTCAAAGAGCATTCCTGCAAGATCTTCTTGCGTCATGTTTTCTGCCTTTTGGGCCAAATCAGGACGTCCGACATCTCCTAGGAATACGGTGTCCCCAGAGAACAATGCGTGTTGCTTGCCATTTTTATCATACACTAAAAAACAAGCGCTTTCCATGGTGTGGCCGGGTGTGTGTAAGACCTCAATCTCTAATTTTCCCACTTTAAAACGTTGCCCATCTGTCGCTTTTATCGACTCGAACGCTGTTTGTGCCGTAGGACCATAAACAATTTGAGCGCCCGTTTTTTCAGCCAAAGTCACGTGTCCCGACACGAAATCAGCATGGAAATGCGTTTCGAAAATGTATTTAATTTTCACATTGTCTTTTTCAGCAAGATCAATATAATGCTGTACTTCCCTCAATGGATCTATGATGACAGCTTCGCCACTACACTTCACGTAATATGAGCCTTGCGCAAGGCAGCCTGTGTATATCTGTTTAATTTCCATACTCTACTTTATTCTTTGTCGCCTAACTCGGGATGGTCTACTTGAGTGGCAATTCTCTTTAAATCCGCATCAATAGATCCTGGTTTGTAAATGTCTTCAACGGCCTTTTCAATGCTTGTGAAGCACCTTGTTTTGCCTATCCGCGTAATGAGTTTGGATGATTCAATGATGTCTCTTACGGGACCTATCGCCGCAGCCAGTCGGAAACTCGTTCCTCTTTCTTCCAAATCATCGATGATGTTTTCGAGTGCGCTAATGCCTGACGCATCAATATATCCAATCGATTCGGCACACAAAATGATGATTTGAACTCCATCAGTTCTCTGAGCGATTTGATCTTCTATGGACGTCGCCATAAACCGATGATTTGCAAAATGCAACGCGGCGTCAAATCGGACAATCAATACTCCGGGTCTGATTTTTGCTTCTGGAAACCGATTAATATTTCGATAAACACCTGCTATTTCTCCAAGTTCCGCAAAATGAGGACGCATCTGCTTGTAGACCAAAACAACAATTGATAAACCCACACCCGATGCGATGCCTTCAATCATGCCCACTGTTGCCGTGACTATAAATGTCGCTAAGAGCAGTCCTGCATCAATCTTGTGGCTCTTCCAAAGTGCAATAGGCAGCTTGACATCAATTAATCCGATCACGGATACAATAATGATTGCCGACAATACTGCCTTTGGTAGATGGTAAAACAGGGGTGTAAGAAACAGCAATGTAAGGGCAATTAATAACGCAGCGACGAATGACGCCATTGGGGTTACCGCCCCAGCTTTGTCGTTGACTGCCGATCGAGAAAAGCCCCCAGTAGTAGGGTATGATTGGAACAGCGAGCCGATGATATTTGAGAGCCCCAAGGCTCTAAGTTCCTGATTTGGATTGATTTTATATCCGTGTTTTTCTTCTAGCGCTTTCGCAATAGAATATGCTTCCACAAATGAAACCAATGCGAGTGTGATCGCTATTGGGAGTAATTCGTAAAAACCGGTGTGATCTAATGAAGGGATGCGAAAAACTGGAAGTCCTTCAGGGATGGCGCCTACGATCGCGACTCCGGTTTGCTCTAGCTCCAAACCAAATACGGTGATGATCCCAAGACCCACGACGATAAGCGCTGCAGGAATCTTTATTTTATTTCGGTATTTCGATACAACAAGGAACAGAGCAATGGACACGATGCCTATTGCGAACGTTGCGAAGTGTATGTCTGCGATTGAGTGGCCTAAAGAAAAAAAGAAATTTTGAATGTGACTGTTCCTCGGAATCTCTATGCCCAATAGGTTTGATAGTTGGTTTAGCCCGATAATTAATGCAGCAGCAGATGTAAATCCACTTATAATGGGGCGGGAAAGGAAATTCACAACAAATCCTGCTCTAAGAAAACCCAGCAACAATTGAATGCCCCCAATCATGAATGCAAGACCTATGGCCAATTCGATGTATCTGTCCGATCCAATTGCAGCGATTGCACTTAAGCCCACTGCGACGAGGAGTGAGTCCATGGCGACTGGTCCGACAGATAGTTGTCTTGATGTACCTGTTAACGCGTAAATCATTTGAGGGACCAATGATGCATACAGTCCAAACTCTATCGGCAGTCCCGCAATAAGTGCGTATGCCATCCCTTGTGGAATAAGGAGTATGCCGACTGTGATTCCGGCGGAAAGATCATTGAAGAAATACTTTTTTGAATATCGAGGTAGCCAAGAAAGTATCGGGAATAACTGTTTTAGCACAAGCCAAAGATATAGAAGTAGAGGCTCAGAAAGGTGTAATAAAAAAACGAGCTGCTTCTTGCAACTCGTCTAGGTGCCCAGAGCGGGAGTCGAACCCGCACGCCCTAACGGACACATGGCCCTCAACCATGCCTGTCTACCAATTTCAGCACCTGGGCAGTGCATTAAAAAAGGTGACTTTGACACCTTCTTTTTTTGTAACCCCTCTGGGACTCGAACCCAGGACCCTCTCATTAAAAGTGAGATGCTCTAACCAGCTGAGCTACCAAGTCATATTCCCCATTTGGGGGGGCAAAGATAGTCAGAATCTTTATTCTGCAAAAAACTTTTGATAGAATTAATTTATTCCTTTTCAATGTCCGCCTTTAGTTGATTATATTGCGTAATCATTACCTGCATTATGAAACAAATATTCTCTGTGTTTTCGAGCATTGTACTGCTCATGATTTTGGTGCCAAATCTTTCTGCTCAAGCAGACCTTCCTGGAAGCGAAGTCGTTGCTAAGGTTTTTGGTCAGGAGGTTTTAGGCACTGATTCTGCTGCTGAACTTTGTTGTTTTGCCGCTTATGGCTGGCATCAAAGTCCAGTGTTAAAATCGAGTCAAATCGCCCAAAAATTGTCCAATACAGGTGATGGAATTGCTGAACGCCTTTTAATGTCGGGAGTCACACCTCAGCCTGAGGTACAATTTTTCTCTCTAGAAGATGGAAGTTATGTCGTGGTGTCATCCACTGTTACTTTCAATAAAGTTTACGAACGTTTCCTTATTAATTATCACGTAAAAACAAAGAATAAATAATTATGAGAAAATTATTATT
>CAJXHE010000004.1 GCA_913051865.1 uncultured Flavobacteriales bacterium | reverse complement strand
GAAAGCCAAACTCCAATCAATACCAACAGTCCTTTATTGTTCATTTAATTTCTGTGTAAGACTGCGAATATAATATCGCTTAGGGTTGAATAACATCATCTTTCCACGCTCTTTTAAGTTGTGGGATTTTCGGGGAAGAAGCCCCCGCAATCACGCGTAATAAAAAATGAATCGCAGGCTTATTCACCCTCATGTGACAGGACAATCTTCTGGGACTTGCTCCCAATGAAGATTTAATATCCAATGCCGTTCTGCCAAGTGAAATCCTGCTTGACCCTCGTTCAATCCCTTGATTTATAAATTCAAGCAACATTCTTTGATAGATTGCATGGACTCTGTTTTCATTTTCATTAAAACCAACAAAAAAGGCCTCTACAGTATAATCGGTAACAATGCCACACTGAAACCCTATAAGGTCTTCTTCAAAATAATAACCGATGACTGGAAAGTCATCACCCCATTGTTCTTTCAGAGAAATGATATCTTCTTTGTGCAGTTTCCCAAGTTGAAAACCAGCCCTTCCATACACTTTTGAATATAAATCGTACAATTTATCAGAATTTGACATCACCTCTTTCAGAGACAAATCCCTTTGAATCAACGCTTCTGATGTTTTTAAAATCCGTCTTATTTTCGTTCTAGATTTTTTCCGTAAAGCATTGCTATAATCATCAAAATGCGTCCAATCAGACTTCAATTCAATCTCCATCACGGGGTCAAATTCCAAATCCACCCATTTGGGATGCCAACTTGACTTTCCTGCAAACCGATCTCCCCAAGGAACCTCACTGTAGTGATCCTTAATAAGGATTGAACGTGGAACAGGTGAATTGGTCAATGGACGGAGATATACAGCCTCGTCAATGGCATTGTGTATTTCCTCTTTTGACAAATGATCCGCGAATCGAAACGCATGATCACCACTGGAAAGGACCATACCTAAAACCCTTATATTAAGTTTAAACTTGCCATCTCCTCGGTATAGATATCTTTGCGCAAGCTTAAAAACAGGTCTGTCTGCTTTCAAAAACTGCCCTTTTGATTGACTAACAGCTGCAGTATCTTCTATGGTAGCAAGACCTAAGATATTAAGAGAATCATCTACCCAGCAAAGTGCTCTTAATTTTCGTTGCGGGACATTCATCGCTGCTTTTACAGACCTAGAATCAAGGTATGCGCTTGGGTTTTTTGTCAGAAAGATGTCCCATTTGGCCCAAAAATCATCATCCCAATCGTTCGATAAACTTGTATGAATCAGATTCATTACCCTACACTTTTTCGGCATGCCAAATAAGTCATGGAGAGAAGAAATATCAATAAAACAGCAGACCCCAATCCACTCACTAATCCTGCCAATTTTCTGCCTGAGGGTTCAAAACGAAGTTCTACTGTATGACGCCCTGCCGATATTGGAAGCGCACGCAGTATATAGTTAGCTCTGACAAGCGGGACGTTTATGCCATCGACTGTTGCTTTCCATCCATCAGGATACCAAACCTCACTTAACACAAACATACCGTCATGCTCGGTACTTACCTCATAAGTCGATCCATCAGGATGATAATGAATGAGTGAAACATCCGAAATGTTATCCGAAGGAACATCACTGTCAGGAATCTCAAATGAAGTTGTTTCCGATAAAAAGTCAGTATGAATAATCGCCGTAGAGGCAAGATCCACATTTCTTACTCCCGAAATTTCAGCCTCAGCATCATCAACCCAAAGAATATTATCTGCAACCCAAGCAGCCCCTAGTGCACCTCCTAAAGGAAGGGGCTGTTCTGCTCCAGGAAGAATGAGGTACTTGGTGTTAAGCATTGCAAGTGCTTTGAGTCGTGTAGTCGCCAATCCTATCCCTGAGGTTTCTGCAAATGTTTGGAAATCTTTAATTTCTGGACGCAGAACACGGTCTATAAAATCTTGATATCGTTGGAGCTTTGCACCGTGATAACCGCCTACTGATTTGTGAAAATATGAGGTCCTGGCGTCATTAAATGGATTTTGCCAATCGAAAACACGGTAATGGCTTAACGCGTTTAACGCACTAAAAGACGCCGCCATTTCAGCCCTTGAATGTCTGCGTGTCAATGTGTGGCCTAATTTCTCTTCTTCAATCTCAACATAAGATTTCCTTAAATCTTCATACCCCTTTAAACCAGAAGTTTGTGATGACAATATTGCCAAATCTGTTGGTGTTGCTTCAAATGGATAATCGGCTTCAAACGGTGTCACCCAATTGATCGGATATCGAGCGTTGACGGCCATAATTTCTGCAATCATGAGAACCGACAAAATCGCAATCGATGCCTTTCGGTTGAGGATGTTTTTGACTGTTAAAATGACCAAACCACCGAACACAATGAGAAGTCCCATGGTTCTTAGAATGTCAGATCTAAAAATATCAATCCTCAAATCTACCGCGCTTGATTTGCCCAATTGCAAAACAGCTTGATCATTTCTAATGTTAGACGTAAAGTCGAAAAAACTTAAAGGGAGCGCATAAAAAAGCGCCAAAACAAATACAATACCACCAAACGCATAAAGCCAAGGTTTCCAATTCTTAGAATTTGTTTCCTCCCAAATTTGTTTTAGGGCAAGCGTTGCGCCAGTGGCCACAGCAACTTGCACAATGACGAGCATCATCTTCGTATCCCGAAATTTATTAAACAAGGGGAAATGATTTAGAAAAAACTCGGACACAAAAGACGTGTCACGCCATGACAAAAGAATCGCCAGCACTGTGACACACAGAAGGGGCCACTTAATGCGATCTTTTCCGACGAAAAAGAATGCAAGGCACAACGCAAATGCGATGGCCCCGAAATAAAAAGCACCACCACTGTATCTCTGTTCACCCCAGTATAACGGATCAGAACCTCCTTTAATATTTGGCACCAACAAAGACAACCATTCCCCTTGGGCCATGCTGTATTCTAATATATAATCGTCCGAAAGTCCGTCCTCGGCAAGCAATGTATTCGCAACGTTCGGATCCGTTAATATTGCCTCCCCACGGGTGGTGTGAAGTGCGTATTCCTGAGTGAGATATAAGTCTGAAGACTGAGGAAGAGCCGCACAAAATGCGCCCATCACGAGAAACAAAGACGTGATTAGAGCGTATTTGGTCTGGCCTTTTCGCAAGGTTGAAATCAATTCGTAAATACCTACTGCGCCGACAAGAAATAGCAGGTAATACGTCATCTGAAGATGGTTTGCATACAGGTGAAGTGCGAGAAACAAAGTAAAAATACCAACCCCAGCAGCTCTTTTGCCACGAAATGCACAAATCACACCTCCGAGCACTCCAGGCATCACAGCAATTGCACGAACCTTCGACGCATGTCCGGCGGCCAAGTAAAGCGTGGTCACTGTAGAGAGCCCAAAGGTGGCCCCGACAATAAGCGCAATCCAAGGAGGGGCTTTAAGACACAACGCCAAAACATACCCTGCAAGCATCGCCATAAATAATGTCATGAGTTCCGGAGACATGAAAAATCTCAAGATGAGCCAAATGACTTTAGGTAAAGTTGTAAATCCCAAGCCCGTAATTTGAATGGTAGGCATCCCTGAGAACATGCTATTTGTCCAATATGGTTTTTCGCCTTCAACAGATTCATAGCTCAATGTCTCATGAGACATGCCTCTATACTTCTCAATATCTCCCTGTTTCATACGCTCACCTTTCATAAAAGCAGGCGAATAGAAGGCAGCTGCAATCAAAAAAAGTAGAAAAACAGCTATTGCATGTGGGACAACTTGATCAAATACTTTTTTCATGGTCTGCAAGATAGCTTCTAGTCCTCTACTTCTTCAAAATCAACATAATCTCCGATCTGTTCATCGTTGGGTTTTTTGATCTTTGAATTGGAATTAGGTGTGGGGCTAGAGGCACCTCCTGGTCTATTTATATGATTGTTTCTTCGGCGATTGCCAAAAGCGCGATCTAGCCAACGCCAAACAACCCAAACCAAAACGATATAAAAAATTGAACGGAGCATCAATAACCTGTTTTACTTGCTCAAATATAGATTACGTTCGCTATATATCTTTCGAAAGAAAGGATCCCTTAAGTCTGAAATAAATCGAATTGCTTCTCCTGTAGATTTCATCTCAGGGCCCAATTCCTTATTTACGTCTGGAAACTTCTCATAACTAAATACGGGGATCTTGACTGCATATCCATCAAGATGAGGGGCATGAGGCATGTCCTTCAATTTCTTCTCACCCAGCATTACTTTGGTGGCTTGATTCACATACGGAACGCCATATGCTTTAGAGATAAACGGAACAGTCCGAGAAGCACGGGGGTTCGCCTCAATAATAAATACCTCGTCGTCTTTGACAGCAAATTGGACATTAATAAGTCCCTTGGTCTCAAGCGCAACAGCAATTCTCTTTGTATAGTCTTCGATCTTCTGAATGACCAAATCACCCAGATTGAATGGTGGCAATAAAGCATAGCTGTCACCTGAGTGAATTCCCGCAGGCTCAATGTGTTGCATAATACCAATGATGCGTACCTCTTCTCCATCACAAATGGCATCGGCCTCGCATTCCATGGCTCCCTCTATAAAGTGATCTAATAAAATCTGGTTTTCCGGCATATGCTTGAGGATATCAATCACATGACGTTCCAAGTCTTCTTCGTTAATCACGATTTTCATTTTCTGACCTCCAAGAACATATGACGGACGAACAAGCAATGGAAATCCCAATTCTCTACATAAATCAACTGCTTGATCAGCATTTTCAACAACACCAAATTTGGGATATGGAATTTTTTCTTTTTTAAGTAACGAAGAGAAACTTCCTCTATCTTCAGCCAAATCGAGTGCTTTATATGAAGTTCCGAGAACAGGAATATTATAGCGATCTAGTTTTTCAGCAAGTTTCAGTGCTGTTTGGCCACCAAGCTGAACGATCACACCCACTGGATTCTCATGCAGAATGATATCGTAGATATGTTCCCAAAAAACAGGCTCAAAGTAAAGTTTGTCTGCAGTATCAAAATCGGTAGAAACAGTTTCTGGATTGCAATTGATCATGATTGTTTCATAACCGCATTCTTTTGCTGCAAGAACACCGTGAACACAACAATAATCAAACTCAATACCTTGTCCGATTCGGTTCGGTCCACTCCCTAAAACAATGACTTTTTTCTTATCCGACACGACACTTTCGTTCTCGGAACCTTCAAAAGTTGAGTAATAATATGGCGTCTCTGCTGGGAATTCAGCAGCACAAGTATCTACCAATTTATACACCCTGTTTATCCCCTCTGCCCTTCTCTTTTCATGAACTTTACTTTCTAGACAACTGAGAAGGTGAGCGATTTGGCGATCTGCATATCCTTTTCGCTTTGCCTCCATTAAGAGTGCGCGAGAAATCGTTTCAATCGTTTCCTTTTCGATATCCTTCTCAAGCATTAACAACGCTTCAATTTGCCTTAAGAACCAAGGATCAATCTTAGTAGATTCCTGAATTTTATGAAAAGGAATACCTAATTTAAACGCGTCATAGATGTGAAATAAGCGGCTCCAACTCGGATGATTCAGACTGCGCATAATAGAATCTCTGTCTTTCAATTCACGCCCATCAGCACCGAGACCGTTTCTTTTTATTTCTAACGACTGACATGCTTTTTGAAGTGCCTCTTGGAAGGAGCGACCTATGGCCATCACTTCGCCGACGGACTTCATCTGCAGTCCAAGTTCTTTATTGGTGCCTGGAAATTTATCAAAATTCCAACGTGGTATTTTAACAACAACGTAATCTAACGTAGGCTCAAACATGGCCGAAGTAGATCCAGTGACTGTGTTTTTTAATTCATCTAAGTGATATCCAATTGCGAGCTTAGACGCAAGTTTTGCAATGGGATAACCTGTGGCTTTAGATGCAAGGGCTGAAGATCTTGAGACACGAGGGTTAATCTCTATTGCAATGATATCTTCATTCTCGTCAGGAGATACCGCAAATTGAACATTACATCCCCCAGCAAACTCACCAATGCTCCTCATCATTTTAATGGCCATGTCACGCATACGTTGATATGTGCTGTCAGAAAGTGTCAAAGCCGGAGCCACTGTAATGGAATCACCGGTGTGAATACCCATCGGATCCATGTTTTCTATAGAACACACTATGGTCACATTGTCGTTTGAATCTCGTAAAAGCTCAAGTTCAAACTCCTTCCATCCTAGTAATGCTTTATCGATCATCACCTCGTGAATCGGTGAGATATGAAGTCCTGAAGTCAGCTTGTCCTCAAAATCTTCTTTTGTATGAACGACCGCAGCTCCTGCTCCTCCCAGCGTAAAACTGGCCCGGATGCATAAGGGATAGCCGAACTTTTGTGCGACTTCCTTTCCTTCCAAAAAGCTTTTTGCAGTTGATTGAGGTGCCATTGGAATACCAATGGATTCCATTAACAATCTGAATTTCTCTCTGTTCTCAGTGATTTCGATTGCAGAAATATCAACGCCGACAATTCTAACGCCATGTGTCTCCCAAATACCCAGTTCATCACATTGAATCGCAAGATTTAAGGCAGTCTGACCACCCATAGTGGGAAGCACCGCATCAATATCGTGAAGCTTTAAGATTTCAACGATAGATTCAGGCTCAAGTGGTTTTAGGTAAATATTATCCGCCATAACCGGGTCGGTCATGATGGTCGCAGGATTAGAATTTATAAGAGTGACTTCGATCCCCTCCTCTCTTAACGAACGAGCAGCTTGAGAACCACTGTAGTCAAACTCGCATGCCTGACCTATTACGATGGGACCACTCCCTATAATTAGTACCGACTTTATACTAGAATCTTTAGGCATTTTTTTTTTACCCGACCACATCATGTAAGATACGGCGGGTTAATAATGACTTAAACTGATGCGAAGTTACATGAGGAAACAACTATTTAAGCCTGAAAAAAATCACGTCTTTTCCACACTTTGTTAATGTTTATTTCGTAACCCTACTTAGCCCGAACTTAGCAGAATGAATAATGGGGATTATGTGGACTGGGAACACAATGGATGGCATTTCGGTGCATGGAAGATTCCAGCGTCAAACCCCACACCCGCTTCAAAAGTAGTTGTCGCGTTTCACGGATTCGACAGGGATGCAAAAGAAATGGGGAATTTCATGCCCCTGTATGATGCAAACACATCCATGCTTTCAATAAGTCTTTTGCATCATGGCAACAGCAAGCCTCTCCCTCCATTGTCACCTGAGGAACCTCTGTCGCCTCAAGTGTTAATCGATGCGATTGAATCTCACATTGGAGCTGACAATCGCTTTGAACTTCTAGGCTACTCCATGGGCGCGAGAATTGCGCTTACATTATTTCAAGATTTTCCTGACAAATTTTCCAGAGTCATTGCATTGGCACCCGACGGATTGAAGATGGGGAGATTTTATAAATTCATCGTGAATACCCAAATCGGCAGATATACGTGGGGTCTGATAGACAAGTACCCAAGAATAAACAGATTGATCATCGATGCGATGCGATCATTCCGAGTTATATCTGAACACAAACATCACTTCGGGAGATTCCATACTGACAACCCTGAAATTAGACAGAAGGTTGCGAATGGATGGCTGGGGCACAAGTTGTTTTGGCCGAAGAAAAATAAACTGGCAAAGGTTTTGAACGAGAAGACAAGCATGGAAAAGACCGCATACTTTATCTTCGGAAGTCGAGATAAAATTATCCCGTTTTCATGGTCACTTCCACTTCAAAAAACCCTTCAGCAGTTAAACGCAAATGACAGCATAAATCGCGGCGTTTATTTTTTAAAAGTGCCTAGCGGGCATGTGATGAGGCATCGAGATATTGTGGATTTAATCAAAAAGAAGATATGGCACACCATTGGATAGAAAAATTAAACGCAGACAGGCTTCAAGGTCACAAACGGTTCTCTGTGCTTTTAGATCCTGACAAAGCACCAAAAGACGTCAAACTGGAGAATTGGATTAAAGAAATCAATGCCTCTGAATGTTCTGATATTTTAATTGGTGGAAGTTTTTTATCTCGTGGCAACGCAAGTCAACTTATCTCCAATGTTAAAAAGCACACTGACTTGCCTGTTATCATCTTTCCGGGATCACCAGATCAAATGTGTGACCAAGCCGATGCACTTTTGTTTCTGAGCTTAGTGAGTGGTCGAAATGCTGATCTACTCATCGGAAGGCACGTAGAGGCAGCTCCCCGTTTGATGGCCATGGATATCGAGACGGTTGCAACAGCATATTTACTCGTAGGAGATGGGCCACTCACCTCTGCCGCGTACATAAGCCAAACCCTCCCCATACCATCATCGAAACCTGAACTTGCAGTCGCTACAGTTCAAGCAGCCGTATTGTTAGGGATGAAAGCTGTGTATATCGATGCAGGAAGCGGGGCCGGAAATCCCATTCCTGAAACCCTGATTAAGGCTGTACGAAATGCAGTCGATGTTCCACTTATTGTGGGAGGTGGCATCACTGATTTTGAAGGCATGGAATTGGCTTGGAATGCAGGAGCTGACCTTGTCGTCTTGGGCACAGTTTTAGAAAAGTCGCTGAACTTTAATGCGCTAAACCCTTCTTGACGAAACCACTTTCGTAAAGCCACAAGTATAAAACCCCTGTCTGTGGGTTTTCAACCTCTCTGCCTAAAAAATCAAAAACGCGAATCACGTGATCCTCGGGCAAACCCTCTAATTCATGGAACCCCACTCCAGTATCTCCGATAGGCTGTTGCTGTGTGATACAATGCACCATGCCGCCGTTGAGAAATATGTTTCTAGAATCTATCCCCACAACAGCTCTGTCTGGATATAAGCCTTGAATTATTTCGTTTGCTACATCATCGTTGGGGTCATTGTAGTTGGGCACTAGAACCACGTTGTTTGCGACATAATAATTCACATAACTGGCACGAACCCCAACGTTTTCACCCCATGTGGTGGTGACGTCGTTCTGGGTCAAGGGTAAAACAACGATTTCAAATTGTTCACCACTTGAGTTTGCGGAGTTGTATAGGAGCGCAATGTCGGAAACGGAGACTTGCCAATAAGAAAGGTCGATGTGACTCATCGTCACAATCGTATTGTTTCCTTGGAATTTGGCAAAACCATCTATGTGTTGATCTGTAATATCCTGGATTCCTCCGAACATCCCATCAAACCAAACAAAATTAGTGACACCCAAATATTCTTCCATATAACCCTCAATTTGCGACTCAGTCAATCCTGGATTCCTATCTGCACCTGTCACAGAAGATCTCGTCGCCATAATCGTTCCATGGCCATCTACCTCAAAGGCGCCACCCTCAAGCACCATTTCATTTAAATCAATTAAAGGAATGGATAAATAGTCCGCAACTGCAATGGGAATGTCATCACAAAGTGCATAAGGTGCATTGCCCCCCCATCCATTAAATCCCCAATCGAGAACCGTAAGCTGAGATTCTGAATCATAGACGAAAATAGGTCCGTTATCTCTGACCCAAAAATCATCATTTTCTGCAACAATGATATTGACATTCTCCATAGACACTGAAGCGCCAATCAATAGATCCTCAATGTGAGACATGTGGCTTTCATCATACGCCACAATATGCACTTTCTCTCCGCCAATTAATGCAGCTGTTATGTCTACCCAGACAGGCTCAACGTCGGAAGCACCAAATCCATAAGTAAAGTTATGTGGCCACTGCAACCAAGTTCCCTCATGGACCAACTCTTCAAAGGGCATCGTAAATTGAGCCTTAACGCCTAAACATGATAGCATAATAACCGATATGAGCACGATGTGTTTCATGCGATTAAAAGTACAAAATATTTCTCTAGAACGTCATTGTTAAATTCACAAATCCATGACGGCCCGCTTGAGGATAGACATAATTTTCTGTCGTCATCGAATTCATGCCACCGGAAAGATAACTGTATGTCCATCCATTTGCACTGTACATGTGATCCAGTATGTTATTTGCGAATACAGAAAGCTTTAAATCACCTCCGCTTTCAAATGACTGTGAGTAGCTTAACACAACATTATTCACGACATATCCAGGCAACGATCTGCTGTCGTTGGACGTATTGTCAAGGTATTGTTTGCCGACATATTTCGTAGACAACTCACATTGAATCTGGCTGGCATCATTTGACCAAATGTCATATCCAAACACACTTGCTGCGATGAACGCAGGAGAAAATGAGATGTCTGCATTTACATGATCTACAAGGTTCTCGTACTCAAAGTTTTCATTGTAATCGTAAAGCGTTTCTTTAAACAAACTGATCTTATTGCGGGAAACTGTCACATTTCCATCCCATCGAACTCTGGAGTGAAGCTCAACGCCAGCCTGAAACTCAATGCCTTGTCTAAAGCTAGAAGGCACGTTTACTCTGACAGAATTACCCACATCATTTAACATGCCTGTAGCAATCAATTGATCTTTATAATCCATGTGATAAAATCCGATTTCTGTGGCCCACTTTTTTGCCACATAACGGTACCCAAATTCAAAATCTATTAACCGTTCATGACTTATATTTTCTGAAGGGCTGTCGAGATAGTCACTTCTCGTTGGCTCTCTATTTGCAATTGCAACTGACGCATACCCCCTGCTCGACGATGAAAGAATATAATCAACGCCGATCTTCGGATTAAAAAACAACAAATCGTCATTTATGAGAACATCTTGCAGATCTGCATCAACTCCATCAGCGGTATAAAGAACAGATCGGATTTGTGCTTCAGCCTGCATCCTTAAATTATCACCCGCAAAATCGTGTTTGACCCTAACGAAACCACTCACATCTGTTTTATTTCCGATGTTATCATAATAGGTCTTTCCAGGCAAAACATCAGCTGCATGTTCCATCCAAATTATTTCACCGAAATGACCTCCCTTGTACCTAGAGTAAGCTCCACCTGCAACGATTGTCATCTCTTCAAGTGGGATTGTTAGGTTTACAATTGACCCCCACAAACGATTATCGAGCCAACGTTGCCTAATCACATTTGTCGTCTCAGGTCCGCTTGAATCCGGATAAATTGGCGCAATAAGTCCATAATCTGAAAAAGCATCTGCTGCTCTAAACTGCTCATAATATCCTGATCCAGTTGTTGTATAGAGTGCGACACCTAAATCAGCAATACCAATGTTTTGTTCGAGGTGCAGTTGAAAATGGTTTTGATTGTAGTCGTCAACTTCATTTTCATAGTTATAATAATTGTGGGTTCTGCGATTCTCGATTAAGTCAGAAATCCTCTGAGTGTCAGTGCCGTATCCGTATTCGGAAGATCCTGCTGCCCAATCTTGAATATCTGTATCTGTTGTATTTTCTTCTGTGGCAATTTGTGGAACACCATACCAAGCTTGATATGTTCTCTCCTGACCCAACATTGTTGTGAGTGAGACTTTTCCACTGGTCCATCTTTTGACAAGTGACGCATAAAGAGAACTTAATTCACTTGACGCCCTGTCGATGTATCCATCCGAAGAAATATGTGATGCTCTTCCGTCAAACGAAATGCCCTCTGCGAGCATCCCGGTATTCCAACTCACACTCTGTCGGTATGAATTAAAACTCCCCATGCCTAAAACAGCTTTTACATTTGGCTCAACAATATCTCCAAGTGTATTTAACGCTACTGACCCCCCGAAAGCACCGGGTCCTACTGTACTTGTACCTACACCTCTTTGGATTTGCAATCCCGAGACACTCGCTCCCAAATCTGGCAAATCAACCCAATAAACATTTTGAGATTCCGCATCATTGAGCGGGACACCATTAATTGTGACATTGATTCTGCTTGCGTCAGAACCCCTAAGTCTCATTCCAGTGTACCCTATACCATTTCCGGCATCTGAGGTGATCACGACAGAAGGTGTAAGCCGCAATAAAAACGGCAAATCCTGACCAGAATCTCTCGCGTTTAATGCTTCCGAATCTAAGTTCGTGTGTGCAAAAGGAGACCTGTCGTCAGAAGTCACAGCAGAAACCGCGGCAGGTTTCAAAACATTGATTGAATCTATTTGAGATTGAAAAACCAGTGGAAAAAGCAACAACCCAACAATAAAAATATGGCGCATAGCAGTGTAATTTAAACATGAAAAATCATGACGCGGGCGTGCCTTACACTTGATATCTTCCTTTCCGATATTACTCGGTCAGGTTCAAAGGGTATAATCTCAGCTTTACAGCACCCCTGCATCAAGGCAAATATAAGTAACTTACAGGCATGATTCCTAAGAAACTTTTTGATCAAATCATTGTCGATTGCCTGAAGGCTGCAAGTGCGGGATCCCATGTTCTGCTTGCGGCATTAAACGCATCCAATAAAGCGTTAAATATCAGATCTAAAGAAGATGGCTCTGTGGTATCAAATGCCGATTATGCGTCCGAAAAAATAATATCTGACATTTTAAAACCCTTAGGGATCCCCATCATCAGTGAAGAATCTGAAATACCCCCATACGAGGCGCGAAAAAAATGGAAACATTATTTCTTAATTGACCCACTGGACGGGACTGAATCGTTTGTAAGTAACCGGACTGGATTCGCAATCAACATTGCGCTATGTGATGAATCCGGACCTATAATAGGAGTGGTCGCAGACCCACTTGCAAACACAATATATATTGGCGCATTAGGTATAGGGGCGTCAAAAGCACAGTTAGATGGTTCCAGCATAATACCCATCCGAAGCAAAGACATACAAAAGCCATATCGGCTGGTGACCTCCTGGCTGGAAAAAGCAGGGGTTGAAGAATTGTTACCCCCAGGAATCAACTCATCTGAAATAGTAGCTAGCCCTGTCGGTGGGGCATTGAAGTTCTGTAAAATTGCACTTGGAGATGCTGAAATACACGCGCGAACGGGACCATATATGGAATGGGATTGCGCGGCGGGAGATGCGATTTTAAGATCGATGGGTGTAGATGTGCTGGGGCTTAAAACACACAAACGTCTAACCTACAACTCTAAGGATTTAATCGTTCATGGTCTTTATACCTCACGGGTATAATCTCAATTTACCTATAAGGACCTTCATCAAATCCAGTATACATCTCAACATAATTTCCGTACCTCTCATCTGACACCACACCCTCTTCTACAGCCTTCCTGACAGCACATCCTGGCTCATCCATATGTACACAATTGTTAAACTTACAACCTTGCAATAACTCAAAGAATTCGGGAAATTGATGGTTCAGGGTTTCCTTTTTAAGCGCAACAAGACCAAACCCTTTTATTCCAGGTGTGTCAATAATAAACCCCCCTCCTGGTACTGCAAACATTTCCGCAAACGTGGTTGTATGTCTCCCCTTAGAATGAGAGTCTGACACATCTGCGGTTGCAAGTTCTAAACCGGGTATAAGCGTATTAATTATTGTGCTTTTACCCACGCCACTGTGTCCCGAAAGAAGATAAATACCATCTTTTAACGCTGACTTCATCTCAGCAATTCCCAGCCCAGTTTTCGCGGATATACGGCGTGTTTTATAGCCAACGTCTGAGTATATCTTCTCAAGCTCTTCTTGCCTCGATGATGCCTCCTCATCTCCTTCTATAAGATCCATTTTGTTAAATAAAATGGTCGTAGGAATCCCTATTGCTTCAGCTGTTACTAAGAATCTGTCAATAAACCCTGAACTGGTTCTCGGTTTTGCAATCGTGACAATGAGAAATGCGCGATCTAGATTTGAAGCCACGACGTGGCTTTCCTTAGATAAATTCACTGATTTACGTGCAATGAAATTTCGTCTTTCTTCAATTGTATCAATACTTCCTGTCCCATCTTGTTCTCTTACAAATTGGACGAAATCACCGACCGCAATTGGATTTGTGGTTCGAATTCCCTGGAGGCGAAATTTACCTTTGATTCTGCATCGCACAGTTTTCCCCATGCCATCCTGTACGTCATACCAAGACCCTGTAGATTTGAACACTACGCCTCTTTCAGTATTTGAATCCGAACTCAAGAAGTGATATCCTTAAATGCTTTTTCCAAACCTCCCTCTCTGCTTGTAAATGTTGATGTTGCTTCATCTGCAACCAATTCCCCTTTTCGAATCAGAATCACGCGATCGCACATCGCTTCCACTTCCTGCATCACATGCGTGGACAAGATGACGGTCCGCTTCTCTCCAATACTTCGTATTAAAGATCTAATCTCGACAAGTTGATTTGGGTCCAATCCCGAAGTGGGCTCATCTAGAATCAACACCTCGGGTTCATGAATAATGGAGGCCGCAAGACCGACTCTTTGACGATAACCTTTAGACAATTGTCCGATTTTTTTATGCGCTTCAGAGTCAAGGCCCACCCGCTCCATGACATCTTTCACTTTGTCTAGAACATGATCTAAATGATAAAGACCACCCACAAATTTCAGATATTCACGAATGTACATCTCCTCAGGCAGTGGGTTGTTTTCGGGCAAATACCCAATTCTTTTTTTTGTCTCTAAAGGTGCAGTATCTACATCGAAACCACACACTTCTATATATCCAGATGTCGGAGGGAGATACCCCGAAACAAGTCGCATTAATGTCGTTTTACCCGCACCGTTTGGCCCCAAAAGCCCAAGAACCTGTCCGGACGGGATTTGTAAGCTAACATCCTTAAGCGCAGCTTGCCCACCAAATACTTTGGTTGCATGTTTAACGGAAATAGACATCATACTTACATCATACCTCCCATGCCACCTGGCATAGCTGGTGCCGGGGCAACACCTTCTTCTTCTATATCAGAAATAACACATTCAGTTGTCAGCATCATTCCCGAAATAGAAATTGCGTTTTCAAGTGCAACACGCGTCACCTTGGCAGGGTCGATTACGCCAGCTTTATAGAGATTTTCATAGACTTCTGTTCTTGCATTGTAACCAAAGTCCTTCTTCCCTTCACGCACAGCGTTGACCACTACAGCACCCTCACCTCCAGCGTTTGCAACGATTTGACGTAAAGGCTCCTCAATCGCTCTGAGAACTATTTTTATCCCTGTCGTCTCATCGTTGTTCTCTCCTTCCATTTTAGAGATTACAGCTGCTGCACGTATGTACGCTGTTCCTCCTCCAGGAACGATTCCTTCCTCTATCGCAGCACGCGTCGCATGCAGCGCATCATCTACTCTGTCTTTTTTCTCCTTCATTTCAACTTCAGTGGCAGCACCAACATAAAGGACAGCGACGCCACCAGCGAGTTTCGCCAAACGTTCTTGAAGTTTTTCTTTGTCGTAATCAGATGTCGTCGATTCTATTTGAGCCTTAATCTGACCGATACGCGCATTGATATCCGCTTTTTTACCCACACCATTGACAACGGTCGTATTGTCCTTGTCAATTGTGATTTTCTCGGCTGTTCCTAAATCATCGGCTGAAGCATTTTCTAGCTTTAAACCCGTTTCCTCCGAAATCACCTGACCTCCAGTTAAAATTGCAATATCTTGAAGCATTGCCTTCCTTCTGTCTCCAAACCCTGGCGCTTTTACAGCTGCCACTTTAAGAGAACCTCTTATTTTATTAACCACGAGAGTCGCAAGCGCTTCACCGTCGACGTCTTCTGCGATAATCAAAAGGGGTCTACCTGATTGAGCTGTTTGCTCTAAAACTGGGAGAAGATCCTTCATGTTAGAAATCTTCTTGTCGTGAATTAATATAAATGGATTGTCCAGTTCCGTTTCCATTTTTTCTGGGTTTGTGACGAAATAAGGGCTGAGATATCCTCTGTCGAATTGCATCCCTTCAACTGTTGTGACAGTTGTTTCCATTCCCTTTGCTTCCTCAACTGTAATCACGCCTTCGTTGCCCACAGTCTTCATCGCCTCAGCGATCAATGTTCCTATTGTATTATCGTTGTTCGCAGAAATCGTCGCAACTTGTTGAATTTTCGAGTTGTCGCTACCCACTTCTTTGCTCATTTTTTTGAGCTCCTTTACAATGGCTCCTGACGCTTTATCCATCCCACGCTTAAGGTCCATGGGGTTTGCCCCAGAAGCGACATTACGCATGCCTTCAGTGATGAGGGCTTGCGCAAGAACAGTCGCTGTGGTCGTTCCGTCACCAGCAATATCTGCCGTTTTAGATGCAACTTCTTTCACCATTTGGGCACCCATATTTTCGACGGGATCCTTAAGCTCGATTTCTTTTGCAACTGAAACACCATCTTTGGTCACACTCGGAGCACCAAATTTTCGGTCAATTACAACATTCCTTCCCTTAGGTCCCAAAGTGACCTTGACAGCATTTGCAAGGGCATCTACTCCTGCCTTTAAGCCTCCACGTGCCTCGCCTTTAAATTTAATATCTTTTGCCATTACTATTTATCTTAAAGTATCTGATTTAAACTATTGCTAGGATATCCGACTCTCGCATGATCATGTAGTCTTTTCCTTCAAGTTGAAGATCCGTACCGGAGTACTTCCCATATAAAACTGAATCACCAACCTTAACTGTTGTAGGCTCATCTACTTTACCTGGTCCTACAGCCATTACCGTTCCGCGTTGCGGCTTTTCTTGTGCTGTATCTGGTATAATGATTCCACTCGCTGTTGTTTCTTCTGCAGCAGCGGGTTGGATAAGGACACGATCTGCAAGGGGACGAATATTTACTGACATCAAAAGTTTGTTTTTTCGAATTTGTATTATGCTTTAGACGATAATTATGCCAAACCCATAGGGTATGACAAACTGTCAACCGCAGCGTTAATCTGGGCGCAATTTAACTCTACTAAGAAGCAGAATCTATTGAAAAGAAATAAATGATTTGTTTATTCAGCAGCTTCTTCTGAACCTGAAGTCTCTACAGGCGCAGAAAGTTCAGAAGAACCTTCTGAACCAGCAGGAGCAGGAGCAGAGTTGGTAGGCAGGAAGCTTTCGTCTATACCGACACTGCCTTCTGAGTTTCCGTTATAAATCCCTGCACCAATGCAAGCCACGAAAAGAGCGACGACCAAATACCATGTGCTTTTTTCTAAAAAGTCTGTTGTCCTTTGAACACCACCCATAGAGGCACCGCCAGTAAAGCCAGCTGCTAAGCCACCTCCTTTGGGGTTTTGGACAAGAATTACCGCTCCCAAAAGGAAGGCTATGATCAAAATAATTACTGTAATGAAAGTACCCATTATTAGTTCTCTTTGTTGTTGCTTAGCTTCTTAAGCTGGAGTGCAAAATAAACACTTTTTTCAGGGTATATCAAGGCGAGTCTCTTGAATGCCTTCCTTGCGAGCCCAATTTGACCCTGTTTTGCATACAATTTCGCCATCGTTTCGGTGACCAAACTCGGGTCGTATGCCAAGCCTTTATTTGCCCACTCCTCAACTGGTGTATCGATGTCTCTAATCGCTCCAATAGATGGGTTGTTTTTTCTCAAGAATGAATCAATGATAGCCTCTGCTCCCTTCTCTTCCTGACTATTTAAACCTCCTACTTCTCCGAAATCAGTTTCTTTCGCTCTTTTCTCGAGCCATTTTCCAAAGAGAGAATTCGCATCACCTCGCCCCTTAATTTCTATAATTTCACCAGCTTTTACACCCCTATTTTTTGATGAATCTGTGACTTTAGAAATTTTTGAGATTTTTTTTGAAAAAATATTTTTATCACCGCTTTCTGGCCGCTCTTTTTTGCTCTTTTTGTCGTTTTCGTCCAGATCCCAACTCTCCATTTCATCTTTTAATGAAGATTCTATCGCCTCGATTGCCATTTCTCGTTCAATGAACATTTCATCTTCATTTGGTTCAATTGATGTTATTTCATTTGAATGCCAAACCAGTTCAATCAGCTCTTCTTCCGAAACGTCTTCGGTCTCCTTAATAACTTCATGAATTTTCCGTGCCTCTTCTCTAAAAGCCTCACCAAACATTAATTCAAAAAGTGCTTTTCTAGATTCACAATGTGCTGCAGCAGACAATAAATCTTTTCTCTGATCTAGATGTCCAGCGTCTTTAGAAGCCTTTGCAAGTAACATTCTGAAGGGACCACTGTAGGGGTGGCCTTCGACCAACCCAACCAACTCATCCCTAACATCGGCCAAACTCTCGTTTTTACGATTTAGCAATGCATTTATTTTCTCTAGATTTATCACTGTCGGCTTACCAATTTCCTAAGCTTGAATTAAAAATGTCTTGCGAAAGAAGCACCCCGATTTCATCTACAATTTGATCCTCGATTGAAAATAAATCATCACTGCTTGAGACATCAACAAACCTACTGAAATTCCTTTGAAAACTTAATGTTTCATCAAGCGTATTTGTATAAACCACGTCTACTGTGATTGTGACTCTATTCGCACCAGCTGTCTCATCACCCTGAACATTAATGGGCTGAACAGTCCACCCCACAACTTTACCTGAAAACTGCAACTCCCCTTGTTTAGAATCTAACTTTAGAATTGACTGACGCTGCACTCTGTCAACCAAAGCTTCGGTAATGCTCAACGCTGATGTGGCAGAAACAAGGGGATGAATCGCCTCAAATTTAGAAACGCTGAAAGATGTGGCACCTGAGGTCGCTGCCCCGTAGGGAGAGTAAACGCCACAACTTATAAAAAGCGCAATGGCAAATATTTGAAGGTACCTCATCATTTCAAGTCGTATTCCTTAATCTTTCGATAAAGTGTACGCTCTGAAATCCCAAGTTCTTCAGCCGCATCTTTCCTACGGTTACTGTGCTTCTCTAGTGCCCGTTTAATTAACTGACGCTCTACCTCGACGAGAGATAAACTTTGCGCAACTTCCTCTACTTCGCGCACCCTAGGAGATGCTGTGCTTTGGTAAGGTTCGTCTCTTAATACAAGCGGATATTTTGAGGGTGTTGACTCAGAGGATGATTCCGATTTAAACACCCGATTCACCAAATCCTGCTCTTTACTCGTTAAGGACTGGGAACTATTTACCAAGCCCAATACCAAGTCTTTCAAATCATTCAATTCACCCTTCATATCAAAGAGCACTTTGTATAATATTTCTCTTTCATTCCTACCAGAATCACTTTCTTCGAATCCATCATCTGAATTTTGAACTTTAACCGGCAATCGAGACCTGTTCGTTTCGGGCAAATACCCCAACACAACGTCTGAATTCAGATACCTTTCAGGCTCTAAAACAGACATTTGTTCAGTAATATGCTTGAGTTGCCGAATGTTTCCAGGCCACGGATAATTCTCAATAATCTCTATCGCATCGGGGGAGAGAGACAATGGTGGCATGCGATGCAATTCACTGAAATCTGTTGTGAATTTCCTAAATAGCAAATGAATATCGCTAGACCTGGCTCTTAGGGGAGGCATCTGAATGGGAACTTGGTTCAAACGATAATAGAGGTCTTCTCTAAATTTGGACTTTTTAAACGCTTCAATAAAGTCAACATTTGTAGCAGCAACTACTCTTACATCAGTTTTCTGAGTAAGAGAAGACCCCACTTTCATAAACTCTCCTGTTTCGAGAACCCGCAACAGTCTCACTTGCGTCGTGAGTGGAAGCTCTGCGACTTCGTCTAAAAAAATGGTGCCACCATCCGCCTCTTCAAAGTACCCTTTTCTAGATTCTGTGGCGCCAGTAAAAGCGCCTTTCATATGACCAAACAGTTCCGAATCAATCGTTCCCTCTGGAATCGCTCCGCAGTTCACGACGATGTATTTGCCATGCTTTCTCTTGCTGAACTGATGAACAATACGTGGCATCACTTCTTTACCTGTCCCGCTTTCACCTAGAATCAATACAGACAAGTCTGTAGGAGCGACTTGAGCTGCAATATTGATTGCGCGATCAAGCGACAGACTGGTGCCTATCACTCCAAATCTTTGTTTTATTGACGCTACGTTCATTGTTTTACCGTTCAAATTATGCGTCCGCTGGATCTGTTGTTACTTCTCCCAATAACGTCACAGTGGTACAGGCCAATGCCCTTACATTCACGTAATCGCAGGGCTTAAGATCTCCTTTGTCAAAAATCATAACAATGTTATGGGTCGTACGCCCAAAATACTTCTCATCGCTCTTCTTACTCGGACCTTCAACAAGAACGCGGTATACCTTCCCGACCATTTTCTTTGTTAACTCAGATGCATACTGTCTTTGATGAAGAATGACTTCTGAGAGTCTAGCGGCCTTCACCTCTTCAGGAACATCATCTTCGAACTTACGTTCAGCCAACGTTTTGGGCCTTTCGCTGTATTTAAAGTTGTACGCCATAATAAACCCTACCTCCTTCAACAAGGTCATGGTTTCTTGATGTTCTTCTTCTGTCTCACCACAAAATCCCGTAATAATATCCGTTGACAACTCGCAGCCAGGAAGTATTCTTTTAATCGCAGCAATTCTATTCAAATACCATTCACGGGTGTAACCACGGTTCATTCGTTTGAGCATGGAACTAGATCCTGACTGAACAGGCAAGTGGATATACTTACATAGGTTTTCATGACGTGACATCGCATGCATGACGTCATCGACCATATCCTTGGGATGACTCGTGGAAAATCTAACCCGTAAATTTGGATTGACTTCAGCAACCATTTCAAGAAGCTCTGCGAAACGAACGACTGGTAAATCTGGGTTTTTAACTTTTCCTTTGATATCTAGGTTCCATTTGAAGGAATCTACGTTTTGGCCCAAAAGTGTGACCTCACGATACCCCTTGTCAAAAAGATCTTTCGCTTCAGCCACAATACTTTCCGGATCCCTACTGCGCTCACGACCTCGGGTAAAAGGCACCACACAAAACGAACACATGTTGTCGCAGCCACGCATGATACTTATAAACGCCGTAACTCCTTTGGAATCAAGTCGAACAGGACTAATCTCAGCATAGGTTTCCTCTCTCGAGAGGAGCACGTTCACGGCTTTCTGACCGCCATTTACTCTTTCTACCAAAGACGGTAAATCTCTATAGGCATCTGGCCCCACGACAAGATCTACAAGCTTTTCTTGATCAAGCAAACTCTCCTTTAATCGTTCTGCCATACACCCCAACATGCCGACTACAAGCTGTTTGTTCTTCTTTTTATAGCGCTTAAATTCATTCAATCTATTTCTGACACGTTCCTCAGCTTTTTCTCTGATAGAACATGTATTTACTAAAATTAAATCAGCTTCTTGTGGCGCTTTTGTTGTTGTATATCCAACGTCATTCATAATGGATGCAATAATCTCTGAATCACTAAAATTCATCGCACAACCATAACTTTCTAAATACAATTTTTTCTGAACCTCAGAATTATTGTCATCCGCCAAAGCGAAAGTGTCAACGCTAATCGCTTCACCTTGTCTTGCCTCATCAATATTTCTATCTCCTTCTCTCATCTACTCAATTTTAGGCAAATGTACTCGTATTATTTAGTGCTGACAAATTGTCACCCCTAAAGGGGTCCCCCACAGACCAAAAAAACAAATGAATATATTGTTGCTGTTTTCTGTGGTTTTTCTTTTCCTTTGCGACAGAAAAATAAAAAAGATGTCGAAGAATCTAGTTATAGTCGAGTCACCTGCTAAAGCAAAGACAATAGAAGGATACCTTGGTAAAGACTTCACCGTTAAGTCAAGTTTTGGTCACATCCGAGACCTCCCTAAGGGCAATAAAGCAATCGACATTGAAAATGATTTCACACCAAATTATGAGGTGACTGATGACAAAAAAAAGGTTATCACTGATCTCAAAAAAGCCTTGAAAGGCACCGAAATGGTTTGGCTCGCGACGGATGAGGACCGAGAAGGAGAAGCGATTTCATGGCACCTTGTCGAAGCACTTGGATTAAAACCGAAAAACACGAAACGCATCGTTTTTCATGAAATCACCAAATCTGCGATTCTTAAGGCCATTGACAACCCCCGAGTAGTCAATACAAATCTGGTCAATGCACAACAAGCACGACGCATACTAGACCGTTTGGTCGGATTCGAACTTAGTCCAGTGTTGTGGAAGAAGGTAAAGCCTAGTCTGAGTGCGGGTAGGGTTCAAAGTGTAGGTGTGAGAATTATCGTTGACCGAGAAAGGGATATCGAAGCACATCAATCAGCGTCGAAGTTCAGAGTTGTGGGTAATTTCAAGACTGTCGGGGGAAAAACATTACAAGCTGAATGTAAAACGCGTTTCAAAACAGAGGCTGAGACTCAAGCCTTTATGGAAACATGCGTTCGCAGCTCTCACTCCATAAAAGCATTAGAAACAAAACCGGCAAAGAAGAAACCTACTGCGCCATTTACAACATCAACACTACAGCAGGAGGCCTCTCGTAAAATAGGCTTCTCCGTATCTAGGACTATGAGCGTCGCTCAAAAACTTTACGAAGCTGGAAGAATCACATACATGCGAACCGACTCTGTGACTTTGAGTGAGACCGCTCTGGATAGCGCTGCATCAGCTATAAGCGCATCCTATGGGAGTGAATACTGCGAAAGACGCACATTCACAAACAAAGCAAAAGGCGCACAAGAGGCACACGAAGCAATTCGCCCGACTGATTTTTCTGTAAGCCAACACAACGGCAAGCCAGAGGAAGATAAACTTTATGCCCTGATTTGGAAGCGCGCTATCGCTTCCCAAATGGCGGATGCACGATTAGAGAAAACAACGGTAACCATCGACAGCAGTGGCAGCAGTGAACTCTTTGTCGCAAAAGGAGAGGTCATCACTTTTGATGGGTTTTTGAAAGTCTATCTCGAAGGCACAGACGAAGAAAATGATGATGAAGCAAAAGGATTGCTTCCTGCGATGAACAGTGGTGATCCAATTGACCGAATTACAATCGTAGCGACAGAACGTTTTGCAAATCACCCCCCCCGTTATACTGAAGCGAGTTTGGTAAAACGACTCGAAGAATTAGGCATCGGAAGACCTTCTACTTATGCCTCTACCATCAGTGTTATTCAAAAGCGCGGATACGTTGAAATGCCTGAGAGAGAGGGCAGGAAAAGGAACTACAGAGTCATCACACTTGATGGACTTGATCTTACAGCCAATACTGAAACTGAAAATACCGGCGCAGAGAAAAACAAACTTGCTCCGACAGATATCGGGATAGTTGTCAATGATTTCCTGATCAAGCATTTTGACAAAATCATGGACTACAACTTTACTGCCGGAGTAGAAGAACAGTTCGATCTCATTGCTGAAGGAAAGCAGGATTGGCAGAAAATGCTCAAAGATTTCTATTCTCCATTTAAAGATCAGGTAGATGATACACTCGAAAATGCAGACCGTGCCTCTGGAGAGCGAATCTTAGGAACAGATCCAAATACAGGAAAACAAGTCCTCGTCCGTATTGGACGATTTGGCCCCATGGCTCAAATGGGCAAAGCGGATGATGAAGATAAGAAATTCTCCTCACTTCGCAATGGACAAACCCTAGAGTCTATAACTCTAGAGGAAGCACTTATGTTGTTTAAACTCCCGAGAAAATTAGGGGAATACGAGGGGAAAGTGGTGTCAACATCTATCGGTAGATTTGGCCCATATGTTGCTCATAACAGCAAGTTTGTGTCGATTAAAAAAGATTCTGACGACGACCCATATACAATAGAACTGCAAAGAGCCATAGAACTTATCCAAGAAAAGGTAGCCGCTGATGCAGCTGCGTTGTTAAAAGTATTCGAGGAAGACGAAACTGTAAGAATCATCAACGGACGTTGGGGACCATACATTAAAGCTGGGAAGAAAAACGTAAAAATCCCCAAGGGCGAAGATCACGAAAAGATTGACTGGGCAAGAGCTCAAGAGCTTATCGTAGAACACGACAACAAGCCAAAAACCAAGAAAAGAGCCTTCAAAGCAAAGAAGTAGTAACAATTCAGTGTGAACGGATAATGACTTCTGTCGGTAAATTGGATGACTCCAATAACTAAACTTGTGCATAATTGCAGTTAATACTATAAACTGCAAGGAATTAGCACCATGAGTCAAGGAATATACGAACTCTTTCAACCGGTTGATCAACCGGTTTTCAGCAATGCCGAAGGCACCTCTCGGATCGCTGACAGGATTGATATACATCGTTTCGACTACCAGCCCGATATTGAGGGATGTCGCATTGCGATTTTCGGTGTCAATGACGGGAGAAAGAGTGGAGACAATGAGGGGTGCTCTGCTGCACCTGATGCGATCAGATCGTGGCTGTACCGTTTAACACCACCCACAAGGTGGGCGCCTGTTGTAGACCTTGGTGATATCCGGGCTGGTTTCGAAGATTTTGACACTGAAAATGCTGTAATCACCGTGGTCTCTGAGCTTGTTCAAATGGGGGTAATCCCCATCGTTATGGGCGGAGGACAAGACCTGACTTACGCGATGTATGCAGCCTTAGAATCTGTGGGAAGACATATAAACGTAGTGACTGTTGACTCCAGACTCGACTTTGGCGGAGATCCTGAAGTGCATACATCGAAAAATTTCATGAATCGTTTGGTATTACATGAACCGAATTACTTGTTTGACTACACAAATGTTGGACATCAGGGATACTTGACGGACCCTGATACGCTTGAACTTTTAGAACGTCTTGAATTCGAAGCAATTCGACTTGGCACAGTGCACAACAATGCTCAACTACTTGAGCCTACATTCAGAAATTCAGATCTTATTTCGATCGATTTGTCTTCTATCAGAGCCGCAGACCATCCCGCATCTACTCATGCAGGGCCAAACGGACTGACATCATCACAGATTTGTCAACTTGCACGTTATGCTGGACTCAGTGACAGAATGATCGCTCTGGGTGTGTTTGAACACAATCCAGATCTTGATGACAGAGGAAGAGGAGCACATCTCACAGCCCAAGTAATTTGGCATATGCTTGATGGAATATTTTGCCAAACCGGAGATTACCCCAAGTGCAGTGCGAAAGAATACACAAGATATGTTGTTGATTTGCCAGGCAATGATCATGAAGT
Organism: uncultured Flavobacteriales bacterium; assembly: GCA_913051865.1. Taxonomy (GTDB): domain Bacteria; phylum Bacteroidota; class Bacteroidia; order Flavobacteriales_D; family Sanyastnellaceae; genus UBA974. Next base: position 22,507 of record CAJXHE010000004.1, on the reverse strand, counting down.
TGCCTTTTTCAAATCAGCGAGAAGTGACAGATGGTGGATGGATGTTCCAATACCTACGTCAAAGAAAAACAACAAAGACCACCACCATCTGGTGCCATGTGCTTACGAAGACTATCAAGAGGCTGCTGAAGGCCAACTTCCGGACAGATGGTGGAGGACTTATCAAAAACTAGCATGATGTTATTTGCGAATAAAGTGTCCATATTCATAAAATTCCTTATCTTGCCACTCTCAGTGAAAGCTGAAACCTGTTATAATATTGAAAATCAACGAGTTAACATGATACGTAGTTTACTGCTTATGTTCGTAATGGGTCTTTTTACCGCTTCACTAAGCGCTCAACAAGACCCACAGTTCACGCAATGGTACATGGACCATGCGATGTCAAATATTGCCGCTGCCGGCAATTCAGATTTGATTCAAGTTAATGGTTTTTACCGAAATCAATGGGTCGGATTAGATCGTGCACCTGTAACATCACTATTAAACGTAAATGGAAAGCTTGGGTTTATGCCAGGTGGCTTTGGCGTACAATTCTATCAAGACGAATTGGGGTTTGAAGCCAACACAATGGCAAAGGTGGGGTATTCTTATTCTTTGGCACCATTTGCAGGCGGAACAACTTTAAGTCTGGGAACATCTGTCAGCTACTTCAGCAAGACCTTTAAGCCGGATTGGCTTGCAATTGATGACTGGACACAAGACAATGCAATTCCGTCAGATGGTGAAACAGGATCTGCAATTGATGTTGACTTTGGCGTTTACATCGCAAATCCGAAAACATTTTACGCCGGTCTTTCTATGACTCACATTGCTCAATCTCAACTTAAGGATGGCGGCACCATTATGAGCATCACACCTGCAAGACATTTTTATGCCATGGGTGGATACAATTTTGCGATTGATGGAGACATCTTAGTATTAAGAACGAACCTGCTCGCAAAAACAGATTTTAATGCGACAGCGATGGATCTCAACGTAAATGTTATTTATGATGAAATGGTTTGGGCAGGCGTTTCATGGAGACCTGGAGATGCGATATCCCCAATTGCTGGACTTCAATACCGCTTGAGCAGCAATGATGCAACGAGCTCTAAAGAACAACTTTTCAAAGTGGGTTATTCATTCGATGCAACCACTTCTGAACTACAAACATATTCTTCAGGATCACATGAATTCTTTCTGTCTTACAGCTTTAAATTCATTTCTACTCCAATATTAAACAGATATGCGAATCCAAGATTCCTATAATAAAAGGAACCTTTCTTTCGTTGTATCCGTAACCTCCTAATAAACCTACAAGAAAACTCTATATGAATAAGTTCCTTCTGATACTCATGACGCCAGTACTGCTTGCTGGCTGTTATATGGGACCCCAGGGTGAGCTCGTAGGGGTACACCCCCGTGAGTACTGGGATCAAGCTAATCCTTATGGTATGAATTACATCCACTTCGGATCATATACCATGGGCCCTAGTGATCAAGATGTCCCATACGCTTTAAACACACGAGCTAAGACAGTCACAATCCCAGCATTCTATATGGATGTTCATGAGATCTCTAACAATGAATACCGACAGTTTGTAAACTATGTCCGCGATTCATTATTTTTAAATACGCTCGCTGAAAATGACGATGATCGTTATTTTATTGCTGAACAAGATGGCAAAGAACTAGATCGGTTTATTGACAAGGGTTTTGTCCTTAACTGGGAAGAACCAGTTGACTGGACTGACGAAGATGTTTTTGATCTGCTCTATGATGAGTATTACCTCCAGGGATCTGACAGGTATTACAATCGAAAGGAAATAGATACGCGCAAATTAAATTACCGTTACTATTGGTTTAATCTTGAAAAAGCAGCCAGCAAAGAAGGACGTGATGAGGATTACGGCGAACCAAATGAATTGGGTCAATGGCACTCAGTTAAGCGCTATTCTGACCGTCAGCAATTTGTGGTAGAGGAAACGATCAATGTCTATCCTGACACGCTGGTTTGGATTCACGATTACGCATACTCTTACAACGAGCCTCTTGCAGAAAACTATTTCTGGCATCCTGCTTATGATGACTACCCAGTTGTGGGAGTCACTTGGGGTCAGGCTGTCGCATTTAATGCGTACCGCACACAAATCATGAACTCCTGGAGGAAAAATGAAGGGCAAACGTACATTCAAAAATTCCGACTTCCTTCTGAAGCTGAATGGGAGTATGCTGCGCGTGGAGGTAGAAACCTAGCGCCTTACCCTTGGGGTGGGCCATACATTCGAAATGAGCAAGGTTGTGTCCTCGCGAACTTCAAACCCATGCGTGGGGATTACGTAGAGGATGCAAATGCATATACCGCACCTGTTGAATCATACAGCCCGAACGATTACGGCCTATACCAAATGTCTGGAAATGTGGCCGAGTGGACAAATACTGCCTTTGATGAAACAGTCTATGACTTCGCTTTCGATCTCGCACCTGACTACGTTTACCATGCAAAAATGGAAGACAGTCAAGCGCTTCATAGAAAAGTCATCAGAGGAGGATCTTGGAAAGACATTGGTTACTATTGCCAAACAGGAACACGGACATATGAGTACAGTGATTCTGCAAAAGCATTTATTGGCTTCCGTTCTGTGATGTCATACTTGGGACGCGGAAAATCTGGCCCCAAAGAGGAGTGGAATTAAAATTCCCTTCACGTTAAATTCGAATACCTGAAACCCTGCTATCGAGATTTACTCGATACATTTTATAATTGAAACTAACATTTTAGAAGAATGATACCCGCAAGTAAAAAAATTCATCCATGGATGCCCGGTGGAAAAAAGTTTAAAGAATTTATGTCTAAATTATATGGCTTTGGTGCTGCCATTGTAATTATAGGTGCCTTATTTAAAATCGAGCACATGCCTTTTGCCAGTGAGATGCTTATCATCGGTCTGAGTACTGAAGCCTTGATTTTCTTCTTCTCTGCACTTGAACCACCAGCACATAGCGAACCGGATTGGTCATTGGTTCATCCAGAGCTACGTTATGAAGATGATGAAGGAAATAATGCAACAACAGCTGTTGAGGAGTTTGATTCTCTTCTAAAAGAAGCTGAAATTGATTCTAAAATGCTTAAGAACCTTGGAGATGGTATGAGAAATCTAGGCGATCAAGCAAGTAAAATGAGTAGCATGGCAGATGCTGCGGGTGCAACTCAAGAATTTAGCGATTCACTTGTCAAAGCATCAAATAGGGTAGATGAAATGGCAAACACCTATGAAGGTGTTTCTGATTCATTGACAGGTCTTGTAGGTACGAAAGAAGCTGGAAATTCTGCTGGACAAAACTTGGAGCGTATGAACACGAACCTTGGCTCATTGAATGCCATGTATGAGATGCAGCTTCAACAACTAGAGGCAAACAAAGAACTTTATTCTGGAATGGGTGAATTGGTAAAGACACTGAACGACAGTGTAGAAGATACAAAGGCTTACAAAGAGCATATTGCTGCTCTTGCACAAAATCTTGCGTCTCTTAATACAGTGTACGGCAACATGCTCAATGCAATGGGCAATAAAGCCAGCTAGATATGTCAGGAGCAAAAGAGACCCCAAGACAGAAAATGATAGGGATGATGTACCTCGTCCTTACAGCACTTTTGGCGTTGAATATTTCTAAAGAAGTTTTAGATGGTTTCGTGAAAGTTGAAAACAGTCTACTACAAACGCAGTCTACGCTTTCATCAAAAATTTCCGACACCTATTCTGCATTAGAAGGAAAGTACTCTAGCAATCAAGTTAAAGTTGGCCCTTTTTACGATCAGGCTCAGGCAATTGTTAAAAAATCGGATGACTTGGTGCTCTATATCACTGAACTAAAAGCACGTTGCTTGTCTACTTCATCAGGTGATTTTGAACAACAAGAGCTGGTGAATTTCGAAAATTACATCGGTGTTGATGAAAATGGAAATGACACCACGTTAAACCTGGCCTACATTCGGGTAAAAGATGAGTATCAATCACTAACACGATACATGGTGGGGGCAGATGAAAACAACCCGGTAGAGGGTGAATGGACTGCAAATGGGATTAAGCTTGCTGTGCAGGAATACCGTGACTACCTTTTGAATATGAGTGTCACAGATATCGATGGGAATGTCATCTCACTTCCAGCAAACACAATAAAATCATTGAACGAACGGTTCTCATTTGAACAAGAAATGAAAGCCGACAAAATGGTGTCATGGGAAATCGCAAATTTCCATAAAATGCCATTGGCAGCAGTCATGCCGCTCATGTCAAAGATGATTATTGACATTAGAGATGCAGAAGAAGATGCGATCGGTTGGCTTCTTAACAGCACTGAAGCAAAAAGTTTGAAGTTCTCTAACATCATGCCTTTGACGATACCTCAATCAAACTACATTCTTCGTGGAGATACTGTGAGAGCGAATATTTTTCTTGCTGCATTTGATCCAACGAAAAAGCCAGAGGTATACATTGATTCGAAAAAGTGGGATGGCAAAGATTCTACAGCTTTAGATTATGCGGGTCTTGAACCCCTTGATGTTAATGAGCTCGGGCAAGGAGTCATGGCGATGTCATCTAGAGGGATGTCTCTGGGACAATATCAATACAAGGGAGTCATCAGGTACCAAGGTGCTGAAGGAGAAATGCAATCGCAACAATTCTTTACACCTTCATTTACGATTGCAGAACCTGCACTTGTGGTCTCTCCAACTAAGATGAATGTCTTCTACAGAGGCGTACCGAATCCAGTAGAGATTAGTGTACCTGGAGTTCCGAGCGACAAGCTACGTGTGAGCATCTCGGGAAGTCATAAGATTAAAAAGCAGAGTGACGGAACATATATCGTTGAGCCTTCAAAGGATTCGAACAAGACAGCGGTTATTTCTGTGAAAGGAGAAATGCCAGATGGGACTATCAGTAATCTTGGGCAACGTGATTTCGTCGTCAAGAGAATTCCTGATCCTCTTCCATGGTGGGGTGGAAAAGATCCAACGAACATGTTGATCAAAACGAATGAGATTCTTTCATTCACTGCTGTAGTGCCTAAGATGCCCGATTTTGCGTTTCAAATAAAACCAGAAGTAATAGGCTTTACAATTACAATGAGTAAAGACGGCGTGGTTTCAAGTGAAAAGTCTACCAATAATAAAATCACATCCCAACAGGAAAAACTACTCAGAAAGGCGAGACCAGGAACCCGTCTTTTCTTTGAGGATATCAAAGTACGGATGCCTGACAAAACAACTCGTATTTTAAATCTGAGTTTGAAAGTCATAAAGTAATAAGAAACGATGATGAGCAATTATTTTAAATTTACACTGCTAATTGTAGCAATCTTTACGGTGTCCTTTGAATGTGACGCACAAGTACAAGATGTACTTGACGGCGCATACGTGAGACAAACAAGGTTCGAGAAAAGAGTAATACCATACCCTTATCTGCGTGAAGCTGACGTGATGTATTCCAAGCGCCTCTGGCAAGAGATGGATTTAAAACAAAAAATCAATCATCCTTTCTTCTACCCTGTAGAGCCAATTCAAAATAGGAAAAACCTTTTCGATGTGATCAAGGAGGGGCTACTTATAGACGGTTCTTTACAAGCCTATGGTGCAGGTCCCGCTGGTGATGAAGACGAGTTTTATGTCAGAAATAAACTAAGTGTTGACAGTGTTCGCAGTAAGCTTAATCCAGTCACTTACATCAGGAAGTACGATGATGATGGTGAAGAAATCGAATCAGAAAAACAGCAGACAGCAATTAGCTCTGAATATATTACGAGATACCGTTTGAAAGAAGATTGGATTTGGGACAGACAAAGAAGTGAACGATATGTAAGGATCATTGGAATTGCTCCTTTAATAGAAGAATTCAGAGACGGTGAAAGCATCGGTTATCAACCACTGTTTTGGTTGTATTATCCTGAATGCAGAGAGGTTTTCGCGCATGCTGAAGCCTTCAATCTGTTTAATGATGCTCAACGCAGAACATACGAGGACCTGTTCCAAAAAAGATATTTCTCCAGTTATATCGTGAAAGAATCAAATGTATATGATCGTATCGTGAAAGGTTACGTAAGAGGAATGGATGCGCTCGCCGAATCTGAACGAATCAAAGAAGAATTGTTCTTACTGGAGCACGATTTATGGCATTACTAATTTATTGAATATCTTCAATTTAAAACGGGAGGCTTAGTAGCTTCCCGTTTTTTATTTACGACATTTGACGCCGCATGCTAACAGTTACACAACTTGGGGTTCACTTTGGAGAACGTACGCTATTCGAAGGGTTAAACTTATTCATAGGTAAGAGGGAGAGAATTGGACTTGTCGGTCGTAATGGCGCAGGGAAGTCAACCTTGATGTATATCCTTGCAGGGATAAACAAACCATCTGAGGGAACTGTCAGCTATCCAAATGATTATAAGATTGGATACCTTCCACAAGAGATGGCTCACAATGAAGGCGAAACCGTATTTAACGAAGCCGCGAGTGCATTTGCTGAAGTCAAACAATTGGAAGCACGTATTGCAGAAATTACTGAAGAGATTTCTTCAAGACTTGATTATGAAAGTGATGCGTACGCAAGACTGATTGATGAACTCACAGATGCCAACACAAGATTGGATATTATAGGCGCAGGAAATTTAGAGGAAAATATCCATCGGATTTTACGAGGTTTGGGCTTCAAAGATGAAGACTTACAAAGGAAAATGAGTGAGTTCAGTGGAGGATGGAAAATGAGAGTGGAGCTTGCCAAGCTTCTCTTAACGAATCCAAATCTTTTGCTGCTCGACGAGCCAACAAATCATTTAGATATCGAAAGTATCGAGTGGTTAGAGGGTTTTCTGAAAAACTATGCGGGTGCTATTTTACTTATTTCACATGACAGGATGTTCCTTGACACATTAACGGAAAGAACCATCGAAATAAGTCCTTACAAATTGTATGATTTCAAGGCGCCCTATTCTAAGTACCAAGTTTGGAGAGAAGAAGAACGTGAGAGACAGTTACAAGCATCAAAAAACCAGAAGAAGTATATTGAAGAGACTCAAGTGCTGATTAATAAATTTAGGGCCAAGAAAAACAAAGCCGCTTTTGCGCAATCTTTGATTAAAAAGCTTGACAAGCTAGAGCGGGTTGAAGTTGACGCTGCAGACAATGCAAAAATTAAATTTCGATTTCCGCCTGCGCCCAGATCTGGGAAAGTGGTCTTTGAAGCCAAAGGACTTTGTAAATCGTTTGGGAAATTAGATGTATTTAAGGGGTTAGATTTCATTATGGCAAGGCAAGAAAAAGTCGCTTTTGTCGGAAAAAACGGTGCAGGAAAAACCACATTAACCAGAATATTACTCGGTCTAGAAGCGTTTGAGGGGGACCTCATCAAGGGGCATAATGTCGATATCGGTTATTACGCCCAAAATCAAGCGGAAGAATTGAACCAAAAAATTACCGTTCTCGAAACACTTGAGGCTGAAGTAACATTAGATAGCAAGGTTAATCTTAGATCAATGCTGGGGTCCTTTCTCTTCTCAGGCGAGGACGTAGATAAGAAGGTCAGCGTGTTAAGTGGAGGTGAGAAAGCCAGATTAGCCCTTTGCAAACTCTTACTTCACCCATATAACGTGCTGATCCTGGATGAGCCTACGAACCACCTCGACTTAAAATCAAAATCTGTGCTTAAAGAGGCCCTGGAATCTTTTGATGGATCTCTCATCGTGGTGTCACATGATAGAGACTTCCTTTCTGGGTTAACAGAATTCGTCAATGAGGTCACGCCAAATGGGTTAAAGCAATACATCGGAGATATTAAGAATTTCCTGCATATCAAGCATGCGGAAAGCATCGGTGCTTATGAGGCCTCAAAAACTGGAGAAAGAACATTAAGTAAGGGTAAGAAAAGTGTGTCTTCAAGTAAAGAAGAAAAACAACCTTCGAATCACAAAGACGACTATGAAACGCGGAAAGCAAGAGATAAGGCACTCAGGAAGGCCAGTAAAAATGTGGCACGACTCGAGAAAGCTGTTTCAGAAGCTGAAGTCAACCTGGCATCGAAGAATGAGGAAGTCGCTAACGTTGATCCCAGCGACAGAAAAAAAATGACTGAACTCAGTTATGAATTTGAGGAAATCCAGAAAGTACACGACGATCTTCTTGCAAAATGGGAAAAGGCACTGATTGAAAAAGAGAACCTTGAGGAAGGTTAAATAATATCGAGCCTCTCTCTTATCGCGCTATTCCTTCCAGATACGTTTTCCATTTAGAAATTATTTCAGCCATATCTGCTGGGATCTTAGATTCAAAAGAAACGAATTCTTTTGTCCCAGGATGAATAAAGCCCAGTGTTTTTGCGTGAAGTGCCTGACGGGGAAGAATACTGAAACAATTGCGCAGGAATGAATTGTACTTCCCTCCTGGCGAACCCTTCACAGCAACGTTACCCCCATATCGTGGGTCACCAAACAAAGGGTGACCGATATGCTGCATGTGAACACGGATTTGGTGTGTTCTTCCTGTTTCGAGTTTACATTCCACCAAAGTAACGGGGCCCAATCTCTCAAGAACCCTATAATGCGTGACTGCATGCTTTCCTTCTTCGCCATCAACATAGACTGCTTGAACCGTTCTGTTGCTTCTAGATCGACCGACATGCCCTTCGATTCTTCCATCTTCTCTTAGGTCTCCCCATACAAGCGCTTGATATCGCCGTTCGACAGATCTCTCGAAGAATTGCTCACTGAGTTCGGTGAGGGAGCGCTCTGTCTTTCCTAACACCATAAGCCCAGTTGTATCCTTATCTAACCTATGGACCAAACCTGGACGAGGCGTCGGTGACCCGGCGACAGATGGCAGATTTTGTAAGTGATGAAGAATCCCATTGACCAAAGTACCACTGTAGTTTCCGTGACCAGGGTGTACAACCAAATCTGTGGGTTTATTTAAGACAATCACCGTATCATCTTCATATATGATATTGAGATCCATCTTTTCAGGAACGAGTTCAAATTCATATACAGGTTGCGGCAATTCTACAGTAACAACTTGGCCAGCCTTGATTTTGAAATTTGACTTCACAGACTTGCCATCAATACGGATGTATCCACATTTTGCAGCAACTTGTAATTTGTTGCGGGAAATATTCGCGATTCGGCTTATGAGAAACTTATCGACCCGAAGTGGTTGTTGCCCCGGATCTGCTTCTATCCTATGATGTTCAAAGAGCTCTTCTGACTCATCAATACTGTCTTCAATATTACCTTCACTCATCTTAGATTTTTTTATTGAGGCAATATTATAAGTTTTTTTCCTGACGTCTCATACGTAGAAGTATTTGTCATGCCCACCCAGTACATGCCCGCTGGGAGATCCGATGTATTAATCGTCACTTGCATCGATGGTTGTGATTCACCGCGCATGAGTTCCCTTCCATTTAAAGAATAAACAGACCAAACCATATCTTCATAGGTCCTAAATGAAACTTCAGACGAGGCAGGGTTAGGATAAAGTTCTGAGGACATCTGACCATGAGCAATTGTCTCCATGTCATCAATGCTTGATGGTAAAACCTTTCCTGCTCTTAAAACAGGGTGTATCATCACAGACCCATATATTTCTGAAGCGAGCCAATTGGTTCCTGGACTCAATTTATAATGAAGGTTACCTGCATTTGCATTTGAGTTTTTATCTAACCCGATATTTAATCGATTTACATTCTGTTGAATGAACCCTACGTGGATAATTGCGCTTACAGGGACAGGATTATCATAAGCATAGTAGGCAAACACATCATATCCCTCCGTGAAATATTGCGGGGAGTGAAATTGATACATGGTGTCGATTTGTTCCCCAGGAACACCCGCATCATCAGCCCAAACTTTGAGTACGAACGTTTCTAATTCGGCATTGTCGTAAAAAGGCGTAAAGTGAATCAGCAAGCCATCTAAGGTATCTGGACTCGCCAGTGGATAGCGAACTGCAAGTTGGCCTCCAGTAGCTTCAAGAGCGTATGCTTTTTCTGCAGTACCATCGTCGTATGCGTAATAATCTGTGAAGACCTGAGAGAAGCCTATGCTGTCATTGTCATACACACCAGATTGGTTTGTTAAGTATCCGACTTCATTTTCCCACAGAGAAACATCGAAAATAGCTGTTGTATCTGAGGATGCTGGATTGAATAATATCGAAGCAGGATCACCTTGAGCATCTAGCAAATCAGACATATATTCTGTGGAGAACGGACCTTCGGAAACGCTCACGTTTTGAATAAATTCATTCTCAAAGGCAATGGGGTCCATATCTTCAAGTTGAATAGAAATCCCAGTGTTTTCTTGATTGTTAGGTCCCATTCCGAAATTAGTATGCCCCACGACCAATGTGTCCTTCATGTGGAATTCAGGGTTGTCGGAATAGTGAGTCCAAGGCATTGCAGAGAACGATCTTAACAATGTAAACGGTGGGTATTGAAATGCCAATTCTTCAATAGGATTTCCTGTAACACCGTTCTCAGCAACAAACACGTAATCAATATGCCATAGATCTGCATTGCCCATTAACGTTCCATAATTCCGGAATCTAAATTGAAAAGTGTTGTGCAGATAAATACCATCCGAAATGGGAATCACCACTTGCGTAAAGGAGTCAGTTGTGATTTCAACGAGAGAATCCTGCCAAACCCTCGTCCACAAGTCTCCTTCTGAACCGATGGATTTGAATTCCACGATTAAAGAGTCTTCTCCAAGGTCAGGCGCATTACCAATTCCACCACCTTCGTACCAAAACGACAATGTCACCTCATCATCTGCCGTCAGGCCGACTAAATTAATTTCTCTTGACGTTAATGTATCCGCCCAACCGTGTGTATCGATACCATTAAATTGATATGGATAGCCGCCTGCATCTAATCCATCCATTGTCACAACACCTACTGTAGGTGGATTCACTGCAAAAGTTGAGGTTCTACGTACAGGACTAGAATCCCATCGTACGAGCTCTGGCCTATCAACGCCTGATTCCTCAAAAAAACTGGGCCATGCAAAGTCATCTAAAAATGGAAGTCCCATCGGGGGGCTCCCACCACGAATCTGAAGATTTAAAGATGTGGCGTGAGATTCAGACGGACGCTCATTTGGTGTAAAGACCAAGTCACGTTCCAGTTCCTGAGCAGTAAATGAAGACGTAAAGGCCACAAAAGAAAGGAAGAATAAAAAGCTGAAATACAGAGGGCAAATTCTTTTCATAGTGCGTTAATTAATGACCGTATTTAAAACCAAATCTACAGAAGTTCCAGCTTTTACAATTCCAGAAGATGAGGATGGATATTGACGTACAACAAGAGCCCGTGCTGAGTCTTGTGAAGTCATCACGCTGTCTCCAAATTCTACATATCCAATAGAAAGTGAAGATTCTGTGAGTTTTTCAGAAGCATCCGCAAGATTTAAGCCTGAAAGCCATGGGATGCGAACATTCCGCAGTGAAGATTTACCTATGAATAAAGTTATTTTTGAATTGCGTTTGCGTCTGTCTTCAGGAAAGAGTGAAACCCCATTAGACTCAACTCTCACAACTTTACCATCAAGGATGACATTAGGCTCCTCTCGCTCCTCAACAATAAAGCCCTTTCTTTCAAGAATGTTTCTTGCCAATCCCGCATCTTGCCCTTCATAAACGGTGATGCGTTCTTGAGGAGGAATGATCCTGAAGGTTGTGAGGTACACAGGGCGTCCACTTTTGACTGAACTTTCAGCGGGAGGAGATTGCTCAAGGACTGTTCCAGGGATTGCAGAAGCGCTATACACCGAATCTAGATGAATGGGAAGAAGCGCCAATTCTTCTATCACTGTATAAGCAGAATCTAATGGCATACCGACGAGATAAGGAATGTGACGCTCAGACCAAGGTCGACTGTTAAATTGTAAAAACAGCATGCTACCGCCGAGTATCAGAACCCAAGTTACCCCAACTACTAAAATAGTTTTTAGAAATGTTTTACTGAATACAAATTGGCGTAAGCTCATGAAAAAATCTCTTATCGATTATAAATCCAGTGCTTCTTCAAACCCGTTGTCATAGTAAGCCCGAAGCTCCGAACAAAAACCGAAATGCTTTTCGTCAACGACTATTTTCCCCTTTGTAACATGTCCTAGAAGCACTGCACCCACTTTATTTGCATCACATATATCAAAAAAGTCATCTTGATCTTCCTCCGCCAATGTCACGATGATTCTACCCTGAGCTTCCCCGAATAAGAAGCCATCCAAACGAAGTTCATCGTCAGAAACAATATCAAAACCTAACATATTTGGCATAGACATTTCCAACAAAGTTGTGAAAAGACCTCCATCACTAATATCGTGTGCAGCAGTTACAAGTTGCTTTGAAATCAGTGCTCTGATGCACGTATGAAGCGCTACTTCTGCATCTAAATTAAATTTAGGCGCAGGGGATTGTTTCACCCCCACCATGTTTGCAAGGTATTCCGACGCGTTAATGCAATCTGACAACTCTCCAAGATGAAAAATCAAGTCACCTTTCTTTTTAAAATTGAGGGACATATGTTGATCTCTGTCCTCTATAATCCCCACCATACCAATTGTCGGTGTTGGAAAAACAGAGGTTGAGGTGCCATCAGAATTCCCTGTTTGGTTATAAAAACTCACATTTCCGCCGGTAACGGGTGTTTTGTACTTTTCACACGCTCGTGTCATCCCTTTAATCGCACCCACAAATTGCCAATATACTTCTGGGTTGTAGGGGTTTCCGAAATTCAAGCAATTCGTAATGGCTGAGGGTGTTGCTCCTGTACAACTGATGTTTCGTGCAGCTTCAGAAACGGCAATGGCCGTTCCGATTTCTGGGTCCGCGTCGACATACCTGGCATTACAATCTACTGTGATGGCAAGACCTTTTTTTGATCCTCTTATAGAAACCACCGCAGCATCTGAAGGACGATTTGTGGTTCTATTTAACGTACCTACCATGCTGTCATACTGTTCCCAAACCCACTTTTTAGACGCAATGTTCGGCAAGCAAATAAGATCGTGCGCCAACGCCATGGCTTCATCTAATGAAGGAACTGGAACGGAGGCAGGATCAAACGCCAACGACTCAGCATACGACGCAGGTTCAGAATACTCTCGCTCATACACAGGGGCGCCACCACCGAGCACAAGCGTAGAGGCTGGTACTTGAGCTACAACTTCATCTGCAACAAAGAAGTTAATTGTATCTCCCTCGGTAACTTCCCCGATCGGAACGGCATGAAGATCCCATTTGGCAAAAATATCTTCAACAATTTTCTCCTTGCCTTTAGCAACAACAACAAGCATTCTTTCCTGAGACTCTGAAAGAAGAATCTCAAAGGGTTCCATGTCTGATTGACGTAATGGAACGCGGTCTAGATGAATATCCATACCCACATCCCCTGCAGCACTCATCTCAGAAGTAGAACACGTAATGCCTGCAGCCCCCATGTCCTGCATCCCAACAATTGCATCAGATTTTGCAAGTTCAAGCGAAGCCTCCATCAGAAGTTTTTCTTGAAAAGGATCACCCACTTGGACAGATGGCAAATCATTTGCGCTCTCTTCCGTAATGTCTTTTGAAGCAAAAGAAGCACCTTGAATCCCATCCTTGCCTGTATCTGAGCCTACAATATAAACAGCGTTGCCAGGTCCTTTTGCAGTTGCTGATATGATTTCATTTGCATCTAATAGCCCCACTGACATGGCGTTAACAAGGGGATTTACTTGGTAGCAAGGGTCGAAGAAAACCTCTCCCCCAACCACTGGAATCCCAAAACTATTTCCGTAATCTCCGATACCTTTTACAACGCCTTCCACCAACCATTTCGTACGTGGGTTTTCAGGATCACCAAAACGCAAACTGTTCAGTTGTGCAATCGGTCTTGCACCCATCGTGAAAATGTCGCGATTGATACCACCTACTCCTGTAGCTGCACCCTGGTATGGCTCAATAGCTGATGGGTGATTGTGACTTTCAATCTTAAATGCACAGCCTATACCATCGCCCAAATCGATGATGCCCGCATTCTCTTCCCCGGCTTTAACAAGCATTTGATCTCCATCCTTGGGGAGCGTTTTAAGCCATTTAATGGAATTCTTGTATGAGCAGTGTTCACTCCACATCACGGAGTATATACACATTTCCGTAAAATTAGGTGTGCGGCCAAGAATCTTTTTGATGGCAGAAAACTCATCAGAAGTCAGGCCCATATCTTGAGCTTGTTTCAAGGTAGACGGAGCAGTTGAGGCAGTGATGGTAGGCATATAATCCGTTATAAAATGCGTTTTAATTGAATGAGTAAAGGTAGCAATGCAAAGCCATTTTAGAAGCGTTTCATGAGGTAACTTTCGCACATGAGAGCAGTTATACAAAGGGTATCAAAATCTTCTGTTAAAGTCAATGGTGAGATCTTAGGTCAAACCGAACTGGGAATCCTTGTTTTGCTAGGCATAGAAGACCTCGACAACGATGAAGATGCGCGCTGGTTGGCACGTAAAATAACTGGACTTAGGGTTTTTTCGGACTCAGATGAGAAAATGAATCTGAATATTGGGCAAGTTGGAGGAGATTTGTTAGTAATCTCTCAGTTTACGCTTCATGCCTCGACGAAAAAAGGGACCAGACCTTCATTTATCAAAGCGGCACGCCCTGAAAAGGCCATCCCTCTTTATGAACGCTTTGTGATGGAATGCGAAAATATCCTTGGAAAGGACGTTTCAACCGGAAAATTTGGGGCAAATATGGAAGTGGAACTGACAAACGATGGACCTGTCACGATTGTAATCGACACGAAAAACAAAGCGTGACATAGATTAATCTCTCGGGATTATGCAAACTGGGATCGGTTCCATTTTATGCCGATTTGCATTGTTCAGACGTGTGTAAATTTCGTACACCTCTTTTTCACGACCTTCAAGTGTCTTGGCATCGCCATTTCCTTCTGAGAATGTCATGGCTATTTCTAGCTCTGCGTAAGACGCCCCGATTTGGTCTTCATCATTCCGACCATCTCCCCAAAGCCCATCTGTCGGTGCTGCTTCAAGGATGCTTTGAGGGACACCCAGAACGCGACCCAATTCATAAACCTCGGATTTCATCAAATCAGCGATGGGACTAACATCCACACCTCCGTCCCCATATTTTGTGAAGAAACCGATACCGAAATCCTCAATTTTATTTCCTGTCCCCACGACCAAGGCCCTCCTCTGAGCAGCAATTGCATAGAGAAAAGTCATGCGCAATCGCGCACGTGTGTTTGCCAGCGCAAGTCCATGTGACAAGTCTCCAACGTCGGGCAAAGCTGCTTTTGATGCTTCGTACACTTCCGTAAGTGGCACGCGTAAAACTGTGATGTTAGAAAACCTTTGAGAGAGAGAATCACACAACTCTTTGGATCTCTCCAATTCAGTTGGATTTTGATGAATCGGTAAGTCGACAACATAGACAGGCTTACCAGTCATCAGACATAAAGTAGCAGTAACCGCTGAATCTATCCCACCCGATACACCCAAAACGAAACCATCTAATCTGGACGCATCGGCATAAGTATTAAGCCAAGAATAAATATGCTCAACGACTTTCTGAGGGTGAAAGGCCATTTAAAAAAGTATTCCTAGAGAAAGGGAGATGAAACTGTCATGTCCTTTCATATCGCCTGTAGAGACATCATTTGAAACAACAACGGGTGATTGGGAATTGTCAACGTTTATCAGTTTAACATCCTTGTGCGTATTAGTGAAAGATGCATTGTAATTCAAGCCGACCACCAAGGCTGTCTCTCCACTTAAAGTGCGTTCAATTCCACCACCGATAATCATTGATGCACGAAACAATTTAATGTCGGAATCTATCGGAATGCGGTCGCTAATTGGTGATCCACCCACGTCATAGGTAGACCAAACTCCATTTGACACCTCTTCATAACTCCTATACGTTGCTTCGTCAGCTTCGGCTTTAATATTCATACCTAACCCTAGCCCAAAACGTCCAAAAACAGTCGTGTATCCGATTTGATTTGTTCGCATCTTAAACGTTAACGGAAGCTCCACATATTGTAGCCTGTAAGTTCTGTCGACATTCATCAGGAAGTCATCGTCTTCTAGATCCTGAACCAAATAACGAACATCACCACCTGTGTTAAAAATATTGACGCCCAGACCTAAAGCGTAATTTTCTGAGAAAAGCACGTCAGCTATGAACTCAAAACCGAAGTTGACTTTCGCTCCAAGCGTCTCATGATCATAATCGGTTGACACCATCCACCCTGTATTTGGGGTGATTGCAAGACCCATCTTAAAGTCTTGTGCGCTTGATTGTACGGAAAAAAACACGCTGAAAACAGCAGAAAAAGCAACCAATATTGTGGTTGAACGAAGGGAAGTTTGAATAGTACGCATAAGTGTGCTCATCTTTGCAGTTGTTAAAGTAAAATTAAACGCAGAATGCATGGGAACAAGCGAAATTCGTACCACGTTATTGAGAGGTCTATTGTGTACAAGACTTAAAAGCCCGTTTTCACTGTGGTTTGCAATGTTTTTTTCTTTTTTTTTATTATCATGCGCCAATGATAAATGGGAAGTTGAACCATCTTCTGTTGAATTCGATACGCCTTTTTCAACCCTTAATTTTATCGAGGATATTCAGGAGCTTCCTGGCATTGACAGCATCGCATTAAATGTACTCCAACAGAAATACGGCGCATTTTGGGTGGATTATTCCGAAGACATTCTGAAAATAGGGGCTAGCAACAAGGTCTCAACAATAAAAGAGTTACGCCGATTTGTCTCACATCCCGACACCAAAGAGACTCTGGATGCGATTGACACCACCTCTGGGGACAAAGCGTATTTACATTCTGTCGAAAAAACATTGGAAGAAGGATTTAAACGCTTCCATGCATTCATGCCTAAGGAGACCATTCCGACAATTATTTGGATGCCCGGTGGATTCAACTACGCAATTTATCCGCGTAAGGAATATGTCGCTGTAGGTGTTGAATGGTTTCTCGGTCCAGAGCATCACATTATTGGACTTCTTCCTCCTGACCGATTTCCTCAGTACCAACAACTCAGAATGCACCCCGACCTTATGGCAGGCGACACTTTTAGAGGCTGGCTGTTGGTCTACTTTTCTGCTTCAGGATATACAGGCGAAAGGTGCATTGATGACATCTTATACTGGGGGAAAATTTTATGGCTTATGAAAAAATGTTTGCCTGAACTCCACGACCACCTTCTGATGGACTGGACGCCCGATAAATTGCAGTGGGCTGAAGCAAATGAAAGCGCAATATGGCTGGAATTGCAACCCTCTAAAGTACTTTTTGAAACGAACAGAACCATTTATAAGAGATGGCTCTCAGATGGACCCTTCACAAAAGCTGGGGCTATCCCTCAAGAAAGTCCTGACCGATTAGGGATTTGGATGGGGTGGCGTATCGTCGAAGATTACATGAATCGAAATCCTGAAACAACAATTGAAGAATTATTTAACGAACAAGATCACATACCGTTTCTTAAATCGTACAGACCAAAACATTAAAATATGATGCCAGATAACATTATTAAAATTACAGTATCCACAGATGAGAACCATGTGCCAACTGAAATAGTTTGGTCTGCGGACGGCGAGGACAGTACCGAAAGAACTGCAAAGGCAATGTCACTTGCCATGTGGGATGAAACGGATGGGCGACTTATGAATATGGACCTTTGGACGAAAAACATGAGTGTTGAAGAGATGCGTCATTTTGTATGCCAAACAATGATGACGCTTGCAGACACATTTGAACGCTCAACTTCAGACAAACCTCATGCTGAGGCGCTACGAGGGTTCACGAGAGAACTGGCAAAAAGAATAGGGGTTATGAAAGATGACGATTCTGCAGAGATTAAAAAAGCTGATTCGTCACCTCAATAAAGGTAAGAAGCTCTTCTCTCCCATCGCCTTTTACTGCGCTTGTAATAAAAATGGGTGGCATTTTATGCCACTGCTTTAGCATCACCGCTTCGTATTTCGCTTGAAACGCTTCCCTTTCTGTTTTATTGAGCTTGTCAACTTTTGTAAACACAAGGACAAATGGAAGTCCTGTCTCGCCGAGGTATGCCATAAATTCCAAATCAACTTTCTGGGGCTTCAATCTCGAATCCACGAGCATCATCGTACACAAAAGGTTCTTGCGACCTTCTAGAAATTGCCGTGAAGTTCTTTCCCATTTAATGCGCTCTGATTTACTAATTTTTGCATAACCAAATCCGGGCAAATCTGTCAAGTACCAAGGCGTTGTTTCTTTTTCCTTGTCGCGCTCTAGTCCATTAATCGCAAAATGATTGATGAGTTGGGTCTTGCCCGGCGTACTGGAAATCTTTGCCATCGAATTCCTTCCTACCAACATATTGATGAGGGAAGACTTACCCACGTTTGAGCGGCCAATAAAAGCATACTCAGGTCTATCCATTTCAGGACATTCCCTAGGGTGGGCACTACTTTTAACAAATTCTACTTGTGAAATTTCCATGACTTAATGGTATCCTAAGACTGGATTCCTATTGAACGTGAATCATACCAGTCAGATAATATCTTATTAAATTCCTCAGGATGTTCCATCATGGGCGCATGGCCACACTTGTCTATCCAATAAAGATCAGCTTCTGGGAACCCCGCTAAAAAAGTCTCAGCAACATCCGGGGGTGTAACGATATCATTGCGACCCCAGATCAAACATACTGGAATCGTCATGGCAGGCAAGTCTTTTTCCATATTGTGACGAATCGCTGATTTGGCGATTGAGAGAATCCGTAACACTTTATTCCTATTGTTCACTGCTTCAAAACACTCTTCAACCAATTCATCAGTTGCCATCAACGGATCAAAGAATGTCACCGCCACTTTATTCCTTATATATTCCTTATCCTCTCGCCTCGGAAAACTGTTTCCAAAAGCATTTTCATACAAACCACTGCTTGCTGTTAGGGTGAGAGAAGAAACTCGATCTATATGGTTCTTCGTGAATATCAAACCTACATGTCCGCCCAAACTGTTACCGAGTAAGTGTACTTTCTCTAAGTTCATGACGTCGACAAAACCTTTGATGTGGTCGGCAATTGTACTTGCATTGGTTTGACGAAGCGGCAATTCATAAATGGGGAGTATGGGAATAATCACTCTGAATTTCTTACTGAAATGTTCTCTCACATGAGAGAAATTACTCATCGCACCAAACAATCCGTGCAGGACGATGAGCGGTTCTCCTACCCCCTCTTCTACATATTTGTATTCTCCGAGTTCAATGATATTCGTGTCCATATCTTCTTATTTGAAAGGCCAAACTACACCCATAACAACCATTACTCACACTTACAATCACCTAAACATTCACGTTGGTTTGTTCACATTCAATGTTAATATCATGTTGAAATGATGTTTTATTGATTTTATTGAATCTGCTCTACCCCTTGAATAACATGGTTTTCTAACTCTATAATGTTTATCACTTTTCCACAATGTGGTAGAAAGTGTCATTTAGTGGGAATATGTGGGGAATCTTAACTATTTTTGTTAATTCCAGACAAATCTGACAATGCTCAACCTATTAGGAGAACATATATGTAGAATAGACGCCAAAGGGCGCCTCATGTTCCCTGCCAAATTGCGCCGTCAATTGGACAAGGTTCTACATCACGGGCTTGTTATTAACCGGGATATTTTTGAAGGATGCTTGGTGCTTTACCCAAAGCCAGAATGGGACAAAGTGAACACGGAAATGACGCAATTGAGTCGATACAATAGAAAACATCAATTGTTCCAAAGGAAGTTTATGAAAGGGGCGACTATTGTTAACCTTGATGCATCTGGAAGATTAAATGTACCGACCGCACTCCTCGAATATGCGGGAATAGACTTGTCCAAAAGCAATGAGATTATCGTCTCTGGCCTTGGTGAAAAAGTGGAGATTTGGACAGTTGAAGGATATGGAAAGCAAGTCTTAAGTGATGAAACCGATTTTGACTTTGGGAATTTAGCTGAAGACGTCCGTAAGGATATTGAACCAGGAAACGCCACCTAACGCATGACACAAGCCTACCACGTCCCCGTGCTGCTAGACGCCTCAATAGAGGCGCTTAAACTTGGCGACGGCAGTGGGGCCTGGATGGATGCCACCTTCGGAGGTGGAGGGCACAGCAGGGTTATTTTGGAAAAGTTGAATGAAACAGGAGTGTTGTTTGGATTTGATCAAGATCCAGATGCAGTAGCAAATACACTTGATGACAAGCGCTTTACCCTTGTGGAGGCAAACTTTAGATATGCCAAGCAATTCTTAAGCCTACATAATGTAGAAAATCCGAAAGGAATCCTGGCTGACCTTGGTGTTTCATCTCATCAATTTGACACCGCAGAGAGAGGTTTCTCATTGCGAATGGATGGACCGCTAGACATGAGGATGAATCCAGAAATTGGAATCTCTGCAGCTGAGGTCATTGACGAATACACATGGGAAGAACTCATGGTCGTTCTAAGAATGTATGGAGAGGTCAATCGACCTGATCGTGTTGCACGAGAAATTATGGCCGCACACAATGAAACACCAATAATAACAACGGAAGACTTGGTGAAAGTTCTAAGTAAAATGGCACCCGGTGGAAGAGAAAATAAATTTTACGCTCAAATATTTCAAGCTTTAAGAATTGAAGTAAATGATGAATTAGCGGCATTAAAAGAGCTGCTTGAGCAGTCGTCGAAATTGCTGAAACCCGGCGGTAGATTGGTCGTGATTTCTTACCACAGTCTTGAAGACCGTTTGGTCAAACACTTTATGAGGTCAGGGAATTTTGAAGACAATGTAGAAAAAGATATTAAAGGTCAAATACACGCACCATTTGCACCTATTTCAAGAAAAGCGATTGTCGCATCGCCAGAGGAAGTGATGAATAACCCACGTGCTAGAAGCGCGCGACTTCGCGTAGCTGAAAGAACTGAATTTCAGAATGCATCATGAAGTGGTTATTTAGAAGAGATAAAAAAGAAAATTCTGCAAGCGGAACAGTTAGAGGAAACAAGCACCTGACAAAAGAAGAGAAAAACGCACGCATTGAAGCCCAAGAAATGGCCAAAAAAGCTGCTGATGAAGCAACGAAAATAGCCACAGAAAAAGCAAAAAAAGCGCGCGACTTGTCGAATCAGAAATCGGAGCGCACACGTCAGGAAAAAGCAACAAAACAACGTACCGACAACAACAGTATCGGTAAGTTTTTTCGCGACATATTAAATGGAACGTTCTTAACAGGTGATGGAATCACAACACACATTCCATATTTGCTCTTCATGTGTGGTATTTTTTTAATGTACATCAGCTTGGGGTACAAATTTGAGAATATCGAACGAGAGAAAATGAAGACCGAGCATGCGCTTGAAGAAGTCACTGCAGAATATAAAACACTGCGATCTGAATTAGAATCAAGGCTTCAACAAAGTAGAGTGGAAAGCGCAACGGCATTTCTCGGACTTCAACAACCCATTGAGCCGCCGGTCATCCTTGAAGTAGATGTCAAATGACTTCCAAGGGTAAAAACATAGAACCTTACAAGGTAGCCACCGGCAGATATTGGATCGTCTTCATGTGTCTTTGTTTTGTAGGACTATGCATCTTCTGGAGACTGTTTTCAATTCAAACAATTGAGAATGAAATCTGGTCTGAACGCGGCGCTGAATTCAAACACAGTATTCGAACGATCGACCCTGCCAGAGGACAAATTCAAGCACGAGACGGAAGCCTACTCGCGACAAGTGTGCCCGTGTATGATTTAAGATGGGACACCAAATGTGAAGCCATCAAATGGAAGTTATTCGACGCACAAAGAGACTCTTTATGTGATGGACTGGCACGCATTTTGGGTGGAAACGCACAGGATTACTCGATAAAGCTTGACAAAGCAAGAGAAAATGGAAGCCGGTCGACCAGGTTTGCAAAACAAGTTCCGTTCACAGACTACAAAGCGCTAAAGGAACTCCCATTTATCAGATCGGGGAGGTATACAAGTGGGTTTGTTTTTGAACGAACAGAAGAAAGACGCAAACCATTTGGACAGCTCGCTGGACGCACAATTGGCATTGACCGTGAACATCAGAGGGTAGGGATTGAACTTTCTTGGAACAAAGAACTTGGTGGGGAAGCTGGGAAACAAATGCAAAAAAGAATCAGTGGAGGCGCTTGGCTACCTGTGACGGATGATTATATCGTGAAACCGAAAGAGGGATTAGATGTCGTTACGACAATAGACATGCATTTGCAGGACGTTGCATCAAATGCACTGGAAACACAATTGATACGACACGATGCAGAATGGGGTGTCGTCGTCCTCATGGAAGTCGAAACAGGCTACATCCGTGCGATCACAAATCTCAAGAGATTTGATGACAGTGAGGGCAATGCAAAATATTATGAGAGTTACAATCACGCAATAGGAACATCTGTAGAGCCTGGGT
>CAJXHE010000003.1 GCA_913051865.1 uncultured Flavobacteriales bacterium | reverse complement strand
GATTAAGTCTGTTATCTTATACTTATCTTCGAAAAATGTCTTTTGTACTGAAATTAATAGAGGAAGGAGAGCACTTAAATCAGGATTTCAAACTGAGGATTGACGATTCTAGAAAGATTGCAAAAACCATGTCAGGCTTTGCAAATACTGATGGTGGCAGGTTGTTAATTGGGGTCAAGGACAATGGCAATGTCGCGGGGTGCATTGTCTCAGAGGAGTACCACATGATTGAGGCCGCTTCAAATATGTACTGCAGACCCGCAATTAATTTCGACATACAAGTCTGGAAAGTCGGACATCTAAGTGTGCTCGAAGTAAAAATCCTGAAATCAAATTCACGACCTCACTTTGTTGAAGGGGTTAATGACAATGGTGTCACCAAGTGGGATGCCTATATAAGACGAGAAGACCGAATTCATAAGGCCAATTCAGTCATGGTAAAAGTGATGCAATACCAAATGAGACAGGAAAGGTCGGAATTTAGATATGACATTTATGTTGGAAATTTGTTTTCCGCATGGAGGGAAGGGCGAGAACTTCGATTTGTGCAAGTTGCAAAAATTACAAAAATGGGTTTTGAGGAAGTTGAGAATTTACTTGCGTTATTAATTGTTTGGGCTATCGTGAGAGCAAAGCACTCAAAACGTGGGTATATCTACGAATTAGCTGATGAGGAAGCGATGGGAAAACTCGAAACAGAGGGATGGCAAGTTTTTCGTTACAAAACTGTACAATGAGCACAATATCCCGAACTTAGGGGCGTATTAAGGGCACATTATGAACCACCGAATAAATTTTATAAATATCTTCTTTTGTGTCGGATTCTCTTTGGCCTTCATCTTGGGACCTGGCTTTGGAGAGATGTCTGCTCAGGAGAATAGACCCGTAGGCACATGGAAAGATTATTTCCCGTATGGTGTTGTTCTCGAGGTTGTCGCTGGAGTGGATAATGATGGGGCGAGTATCGCCTTTGCCAGAACCGAGTATGCTATTTTTAAAGTTGAATCGGCAACAAATGTGACGACGAGAATAAGTCAAATTCAAGGGCTTTCTCAATCAAATCCTACAGCCATAAGCTGGTCTGAATATGCTGAGGTCTTAATTGTAGGATATGCAGACGGGAATATTGATCTGGTCTCAAATGGCGGCACCTACAATATGCCTGACATCATAGCAAGCAGCCTAATCGGTGACAAAGGAATCCGGAAAATTCTCGTTTTTGATGACGGTGCTTACCTGGCTTGTGGGTTTGGGGTGGTGGTCTTAGACTTGGTGAAATTCGAGGTGAGGGATACATGGTTTATGACTGGATCACAAGATTTACGAGAAGTTTTGGATGTCTGTTTGGTCGGAGACAAATGGGTCGTCGCCACAGACGCTGGGGTCTTTGAGGCCCCGGTGAATCATCAATTTCTCTCTGGTGCTGATGCATGGACAAGGTGGGAGGATTTGCCTGAAGCACCCGACCATTACACGAGTGAAATAGAGCGTTTCGGTGAGGACATCCTTGTCATCCTAAGCCAAGGTGCTACGAGTAGATTATGGGTCATGCGCGCCGATGGTACTTCAGAAATATTTCCAGGATGGGCGCTAGAGGGTGAAGAACTGTGGGGACTGGACGTCACTTCGGACACGCTTGTTTTAGGCCGTTGTTGTGGGGTTGACCTTTACGATTCTGAATACAACCCCATTCCAGAAAACAACGAATTTGGGGATTGGATGCAGGTTCGAGGTGTAGCGTTTGACGCGACAGGCCCAGGTGTAGTTTGGATTGCAAGCAGAATAGGTGGCCTGTTGCGATATGTTTCCGATCCTGAACCAGGGCTTGAAAATGGGGTTTTTGCACCCTCAGGACCAGCCACAGCAGATGTAAGAGAAATAGATTGCTGGAATTCAAACCTGTGGGTTGCAACAGGAGGTGTTGATGCATCTTGGGTGCCAAACTACAACTCTGAAGGAATTCATGGCTTCGTCGATGGGGACTGGATCGATATAGACCAAGTCGATGGTGAAAATGACATCTCTGGGATCAGAGATTACATGGCAGTCAGTATTGACCCCCTCAACCCCAAACATGTGATGTTTGGCTCATTTGAAGAGGGACTTATAGAAGTCCTAGATGGTGAGATCGTTGAGATCTGGAATGAATATAACAGCACCATACAGCAGGGGAATTTCGGTGGGAGTCCAAGGACTGGAGTTCCAGGAGTAGATTTTGACAAATATGGAAACGTCTGGTTTACAAACTTTTTCAGCAACAACCCATTGCAAGTGCGCTTGGCTGACGGCACGTTTGTCGCAATGGATTTGGGGGACGACCTAACCTCAAGCGACAATGTGGGTGAACTTCTGGTGACAAGAGACGGATATGTTTGGGTGATTCTCCCTAGAGGAGGCGGGCTTCTCGTTTTTGATCCAAACGGGACACCTTCAAACACATCAGATGATGATTGGCGGTTTCTAAACATTGACTCTGATGATGGAGGGCTCCCTTCAAATTATATTTACTCACTTGAAGAAGATTTGGATGGAGAGATTTGGATTGGAACAGCTTCGGGACCTGCAATATTCTATAGATCCGCTGAACTGTTTGAAAATGACTATGAAACGACCGCATCGCAAATACTTATTTTGCAAGACGGAAATTACCAGTACCTTCTCGAAACAGAAGAAATCACCTCAATACAGATTGATGGTGGAAATAGAAAATGGATCGGAACCTCTGGTTCAGGAATCTATGTTCTCAGTGATGATGGACTCACCATAGAACTTCAATTATCACCCGAAAACAGCCCCCTACCTTCAGATAATATTCAAGACATTGCGATCAACCAGGCCAATGGAGAGGTCTTCATCGCCACCACACGTGGAATAATTTCATACCTAGGTGAAGCCACGAATTGGGATTCCAAAATGGAGAATGTTTTTGTGTTTCCAAATCCGGTGGATGCTTATCACGAGGGACCCATTACCATTGACGGGTTAGCCTTTGAAAGCACTGTTCATGTCACAGACGCATCCGGAAGAGTCATCGCAGTTTTGGAGTCAATGGGAGGTCGGGCGACATGGGATGGGAGGTTAAGTGATGGGACGATGGCCCCATATGGTGTCTATTTAATCTTCGCAACAAACGCTGACGGCAAAACATCATCCACGACAAAACTTGCAATCACACGTTGATTGACTCAAATAATCAAAATGAAAACGCCAACGCTACCCCCATCTAAATTGCCAGAGGTGGGTACAACGATTTTTACAACAATGTCTGCGTTAGCTTCAGAACATGGGGCGCTGAATGTGGCACAGGGGTTCCCCGACTTGTCCCCTCCCATAAACCTTAAAGAAGCTGTCAAGCGAGCGATTGATGAAGGGTACAATCAATATGCACCTATGGCGGGAGATTTAGGACTTCGCGCTTGGATCGCTGAAATGTACGATCAAGCGCACGGCGCATTTTACAATGCAGACTCTGAAATAACCATCGGAGCTGGCGCATCTTCTTTGCTGTTTGCATCAATCCAAGCGCTCGTATTCCCTGGAGACGAAGTCATTATCGTAGATCCTGCATACGATTTATACGCACCAGCTGTTCATCTTGCGGGAGGAGTCATCGCAAGAGCAGCACTCCCCCAACCTCCAAATTTAGGCGGACCCGGCGGCGCAATAGATTCTGAAATTATTCGCAATCTGATATCTGATAAAACGAAGTTGGTCATCATAAATGCACCTCACAATCCTACTGGTGCTTGCTTTACCGCAGAGGGTTTAAACGAACTCGCAGATGTGCTGTCAGAATCAAATTGCTTTTTATTTAGTGACGAAGTGTATGGACCCATGAATCACGATGGCAGACCATTTTTAAGTGCGGCTGGACATCCTGGACTTAAAAACCGAACACTTGTGTTCGGCAGTTTCGGGAAACTTCTTCACGCAACTGGATGGAAAATAGGTTGGGTTACAGCGCCAGAAGAAATCACAAGAGAACTTAGAAAAATACACCAGTATGATGTGTTCTCTACGGGAGCACCTATTCAAAGAGGACTCGCTCAGTATCTCATTACAGAGGACGCATCAAAACACTTGCGCGAACTGGGACCTATCTATGAAAAAAAGCGCGATAGACTTTTAAGAGGTTTGGATGGAACCGCGTTCATTTTCTCTCCCGCGGAAGGCGGGTATTTCCAAATCCTAGATTACAGCAAGCTCGATTCTCGTGGCGACATCGAGGTCGCTCGTGAATGGACGATAAAGCACGGGATAGCCACGATTCCGTTGTCCCCATTTAGACAACTTGGGAGTAAAGAAGCCAAAGAGGAGAGGCGTTTGAGAATCTGTTTTGCAAAAGACGACAGCACCATTGATGAGGCCATCAAAAAACTCCGAGCGATTGACATGTATTATAAATCGCGATGAGTTCAAGTCAAAATAAGGAGACCCTACTCCATATTGTAGGGATACAGTCGCCAATCATTTGGGAAAATCCCAACGCAAATCGCATGGCTTTTTCTGAACGCATTGAGAACGCTATGAAGGAGAAGAATGACATTGATCTAATTGTCCTTCCAGAAGTATTCACCACGGGGTTCTCAATGAATATTGATGCCATAGACTCATGGAAGTCTGGAAAAACATTAGATTGGATGCGTGACCTTTCAAAAAAGTACAATGTCGCGATCACCGGCAGTGTTGCTTTTAGGTTTGAGGAGGGGATTGCAAGAAACCGGAGTGTGTTTGTAAAACCGGATGGAAGTTTCGAATGCTATGACAAGCGACATCTGTTCACGTTTGGGAATGAGAATGCACATTATCAAGGAGGAGAAGCGCGAAAAATAGTTGAATTCCGAGGGTGGCGAATCCTTCTACAAATATGTTATGACTTGAGGTTTCCAAGTTTTTCGAGGAATTCTATGTCGAACATATACGATGTTGCACTTTACGTAGCGAACTGGCCTGAAGTGCGTCGTCATCCCTGGAGAACGTTGCTTCAAGCCCGAGCAATCGAAAATCAATGCTACGTCGTGGGGGTCAATCGAACGGGGTCTGACCCAAACAACATTGCCTATCGAGGAGACAGTTTAGGTGTAGACCCGTATGGCAACATATTAAGCGATGCCGATCAAGGAGAAGCTCTCACGCTTGTTTGCAATCGCGTGACGCTAGATGGGTTTCGATCAAAGTTCCCAGTACTTGAGGACGCGGATTAAAGTGACTCTTTACTTAAAAGCGTTTTCGCCAGTGATGTCCATTCCTGTAATCAGGAGGTGAATGTCATGTGTGCCCTCATATGTAATCACAGATTCCAGATTCATCATGTGTCGCATAATAGGGTATTCATTCATAATGCCCATCGCACCTAACATCTGACGCGCTTCGCGAGCGATGGTAATGGCCATATCGACATTGTTGCGTTTGGCCATCGAAATTTGAGCTGTGGTGGCACGTCCTTCATTTCGTAGTTGACCCAAGCGAAACGTCAGAAGTTGAGCCTTCGTTATTTCTGTAATCATCTCAGCCAACTTTTTCTGTTGGAGTTGAAACGATGCAATGGGTTTACCAAACTGTATCCTCTCCTTAGAGTAGCGAAGTGCTGTATCGTAACAGTCTAATGCCGCGCCTATCGCTCCCCATGCAATCCCAAAACGAGCTGAATCTAAGCATCCAAGTGGGGCACCTAGCCCTGATTTTTCCGGAAGAATGTTTGCTTTAGGGACACGCACATTGTCAAAAATAAGTTCCCCTGTGTCAGACGCTCTAAGTGACCACTTGCCCTTCATGGTAGGCGTTGTGAAGCCTTCCATACCTCGCTCAACGATAAGTCCATGGATACGGCCTTCCTCGTTCTTAGCCCATACCACAGCAATTTGAGCAAATGGCGAATTGGAAATCCACATCTTTGCGCCATTTAAGATGACATCATCACCATCTTCGACGTAGCTCGTGATCATGCCTCCAGGATTAGATCCGTGGTCAGGCTCAGTCAAACCAAAGCACCCAATCCACTCTCCAGTCGCGAGTTTGGGCAAGTATTTCGTTTTTTGTGCTTCAGAACCATACTTCCAGATAGGGTACATCACTAAAGAACTCTGAACGGAAGCGGTTGAACGCAGTCCAGAATCACATCTTTCGAGCTCTTGCATAATGAGACCATAGGAAATTTGGTCCAAACCCGCACCCCCATATTCAACAGGGATATACGGACCGAAAGCCCCGATCGCACCAAGACCTGGAAGTAAATGCTTAGGGAAAACCTGCTTTTCAGCTGCTTCCTCAATAATCGGGCTCACCTCTTGTTTCACCCAAGCACGAGCCGCGTCGCGGATCAGCTTTTGTTCCTCTGTGAGGAGATCGTCCATATTAAAGTAATCGTGACCTTGAAATAAATCTGTACGCATCTTGATGTGTTTATTCAGAATGCAAATCTAATCCTTTTCTGACGCTTCGTATGCAACATCGACCTCTAAAGGTAGGATGCCATCTGCATACGCTGAAACAGCTAATTTATCTGCTACTTCATTGTATTCATTGCCTGCGTGCCCCTTCACCCAAACAAATTCCACTTTATGAATTTCATAAATTTTCAAAAATCGCTTCCAGAGGTCGGGATTCTTTTTCCCTTTGAAGTTCTTTTTCACCCACCCAAAGACCCATTTTTTCTTGACTGAGTCGACAACATATTTCGAGTCCGAGAAGATTGTCACATCTGTCCCTGGGGTCTTTAAAGCCTCAAGAGATTTGATCACGGCAAGAAGCTCCATCCTGTTATTCGTTGTCAAGCGAAACGCGCCACTGAGCTCTTTATAGTGTTTTCCAGAAAGCATCACCGCACCATACCCTCCTGGACCGGGATTCCCACTCGCACCACCATCTGTATATACTGTCACCTTTGCCATTTTTCCTTAGGTAAATTAGACCAAATTCTTTGCATTATCTGCGAACAGTTTCACAGCGATGGCGAGAAGTATGATGCCGAATACCTTTCTAAGAACAGCAATGCCGCCTTCACCGAGTAACCTTTCTAATCGACCCAAATTCTTAAGAACGATAAAGACAATTGCCATATTTATAATGATGGCAATCATAATGTTGAGTTGTGCAAATTCCGCTCTTAGAGACAAAATAGACGTCATGCTTCCAGCTCCAGCAATTAGAGGGAAAGCAACGGGAACGATCGTCGCGGTTTTCATAGAAGAGGGGTCACTCTTAAAAAGCTCTATTCCCAGAATCATTTCGAGCGCCATAAAAAACAAGACAAACGACCCTGCGACAGCAAAACTATTGACATCAACCCCTAAAAAGGTAATGATCCCTTCTCCAATAAATAAAAATGCCAGCATAATCCCCAGTGCCACCAAGGTCGCTCTGCCCGGATGAATGTCGCCCGATTTTTGCTTAACATCCATTAAAATGGGGATACTTCCCACAATATCTATCACGGCAAAAAGCACCATCGTGCTTTTTAAGAGTTGTGCAGGGTCAATCATCATGACATCAAAATTAATTATTTGTCCAAAGTAATTAACTCCGTCGAAATTCTTGGGTAATACGCGTGTTCAAGTTTCAACACTCTTTCAGCAATTTCTTGGGCATTTGTGACATCATCTATTTTTACACGGCCCTGAAATACCACGGCGCCATCGTCATAATGCTCATTCACATAATGAATGGTCATTCCGCTTTCTTTTTCCCCTGCTTGAAAAACAGCTTCATGTATTCGTATTCCATACATTCCCTTTCCACCATACTTAGGCAATAGTGAAGGATGAATATTTAAGATTCGACCTTGATAACGACTACAAAATTCAATTGGAATTCTGAGAAGAAACCCCGCAAGTAACACCCAGTCTACCTCAAGTTTTTCCAGAGCGTTCAGTAAAGACCCATTGTTAAGATCCTCTTTTGTAAAATGACCGTGATGTACTTCGGAATGACGCGCTTTTTCTAGGACACCTGCTGAGGCACGATTGGACCCAACAAAAACGACCTCAATATTTTCTTGCGAAGCAAAGTGCGTGATGAGGGCCTGAGCATTAGAGCCCGAACCCGAAGATAAAATCGCGACCTTCTTAAGCATCTGAAATTGCGTTTTTAGAACTCCATAAAACCAAGTTCTACAATACTGCGCTCATAGTCCTCAATTTGCGCTTCCATAAGTCCCAAACGCGTGTCCAATTCACCGACAATGGGATCTTCAGGGTGGTAGTATTTATACACCCGAATCAGCCTGTCGTTGATTTGAATCGCAAGATCAATCTCAGAAGCCATCGCGGTGAAATACTCGGCATCTAAAGAAAGTGCGAATTCTACAAGTTCTTCCTGTTGTTTAAACAAATCTTGAAGAAGTTCTTGGGCTTTGTCTAACGCCGCTTTTCGTTGCGTGTCATCCAAGCTGTTTGCGTTAGGCGAAAGCAAACTGTCTGAACTGGCTAACTCAGCATAGGCTTCTACGACCGGCATAAGAACTCTTGTGTAGGGAACGTTTTCCTTAGGTGTTACGCGAAGTAATTTGTCGAGCACCTCCAGTGCACGTTGTGGATCATTAACATCTATGAGAGCGTCGGCGAGATTTGCCATTTGGAGCCGAACATTTGTGACCATACGCCTGTTGTTCTCATCCATATAAATGCCGTGCTCCAGATCGTCCATACCTCCCCAGCTCCAATTCTCCATGACGTTCTCGTACATCACATCTGTTTCAATCCCGCCAATTAAATTCGGATTAGGGTTTTCCGTGTACTTGATCGGTACGAGTCGATATGCGAGCCCTTCTAGACGGAAGTAATCTTGAAGACCGATGTATGAATCTCCTCCAGTAGTGACTGCAAAATATACGGGGCGCTCCCAATCGTTGTTTGCCAACATGGACAATACTGCGAGTTGATTCTTGAGGATGTACTGTAGCGGTTCACCTTGTCCATCTAGGACAGTCCATTCTAGTGCATCAACAACAGCTGACGCCTCGTCAGCATTGACAATTCCTAGCGCAACGACACGGGCGGAATCGACGGGAAGACTGAACTTGTTTGTCGGGAAGTAAGGATAACTTTTCTCCCCATAACTTTTCTTAATGTCGTCATCTAACGCCGTACGTAAAGCTTCTGTCAAATCGACAAAACCTGGTGAACTTGTAGGCTCGAGAAGCACAATATCTCTGGTCCCCTGTCTATACTGTTCTTCAGACATTTTAATAGGAAGAGGAGCGCTCTCGTATGCACGGCGTTTCATTTGGTCTATATACCAATCCGTATTCAAAAGACTCAAGTTACAAACCCTGACATCCGTTCGTACACCCTCTACCTCTTGTGCATACCAAAGCGGGAACGTGTCATTGTCACCGTTCGTGAACAGAATCGCGTTAGGCGCCAGTGACTCTAAATAGTTTTTCGCGAAATCCACACCCGTGGTTCTGTGTGATCGATTGTGGTCGTCCCACCCTTCAAACGCCATCAGAAGGGGGACGAGTAACGTCATCCCAACCAGGGTAAGCGCACGTCCATTTTCGTTCAATCCCATGAGGCGGGAAGCATGTGCAATTGCGAAAAGTGCCGCACCGCAGAACGTCATAAATAAGATACTTAATGAAAGATAATGAGGCGTACCACCTAGGTGTTCTAATACGTAAAACATGACACCTACTCCCAATGGGAAGCCAAATCCACGCAAGTGAATCATCCAATCAATTCTTCTCGCTGCATCGAAGAGGGCAAAAACGCTCATACCAATCCACATCGCAAAGGCATAAAATGATCCTACATAGGCGTAATCACGCTCGCGTGGCTGCATTGGTGTTTGATTGAGATAAACAACAATAGCGAGTCCAGTCATGAAGAACAATAGACCTACAGTACCTGCACCTCTTGGGTCGCGTACGATTTGGAATATTAAACCGATCAAACCCAGCAACAACGGAAGATAAAAGAATTTGTTTAACCCTCTGTTTTCAGACATCTCCTGAGTCAGGGTATCCCTACTTCCAATCCTCAATGCGTCAATGGAATCAACGCCAGAAAGCCAGTTACCACTTTGAAAGTCTCCATGCCCTTGTGTGTCGTTCTGCTTCCCCGCAAAATTCCACATAAAATAGCGGAAGTACATCCACCCCACTTGGTAGTCAACAAAATATCTGAGATTCTCCCCCAAGGAAGGCTGCAACTTGTCATAGACTTTATTTAAGGATGCCAGTGCTTGTTGTTGCTCTGTATAATCCCTAGCACGTGCGGCGGTGGATTCATAATAACGTTTTTCTTGATTGAGGCGTTTTACAAATCCTTTCCCTCTGTCCAAACCCTGTGCAAGACGATCCGTGATCATTTGGGTTAACGCATCTACAGCTCTTGGATCATCCAAGGGCGCCAGTCTCATTCCGCCAGTTTGTGGGTCACGGACAAGGATTTCGTTCTTTGAACGAATTTCAAATTCACCGTCCCATCTCTGTCCATAATCCGCAAAAAGCCTCTTGAGCGTTCTTCCTAGAACGGCCTCAGAAAGCGTCCCACTTAGGATATCATTCTGAAGGTGGAGCATAAAACCACTCTGGGACATTTGCCCTTCAACCAATGGGCTCGTAAATCTACTCGCTTCATTGTAGCCTTTATAATTACTCCAAATTCGGTACTCCTTAATATGTCTGCTGTCAGAAGAATACATCCGAGGGAAGAGCATGGTATAATCGGCGTCATAATTAGACACCGTCCCCTTTTTCTCTCCAGTATTAATGTATTCTTCGACGACACGGTACTTGTTGTTTTTTGACTCCGACAAGTAGTTGAACGCGGTCACCTCTCGTTTAAAAGATTTTATACGCACATCACGTGTCCCTTTTTTTTCCTTCACACTGAAACTCTTGACCCAAGTGGCCCCACCATCTGAATATTGTTTTTCGATGTCCATTGGAGAGTCCCAGTAAGGACCCGTTACAAGTGGTCTGTCTCCATACTGCTCTCTGTTGAGGTACTTGAGTAGTTGGAAAAAATTCTCAGGATCGTTTTCATCCATGGGAGGATTTGCGCTTGACCTCACAACGATGGTTGTGAAAGAACTGTACCCAATTAACACCATTGCTATACTAAGAACGAAGGTGTTGAGCGCCCACCAGCCACGTTTCCTTGAGTACATGACGAGCACCGTTAGGAGCGCAATTAATAGAATCAGATAAGCAAAAATGCCGGAATTAAAAGGAAGACCCATTGAATTCACGAAGAACCTCTCAAAATCACCTGCGAGCTTAATGACACCCTGAATAAGGCCTATTTGAATAAACCCAAGCAACGCTATAGAGGCTACCCCAGTAATGACAAGCCCCTTCCAACTGAACTCATATTTGCGGAAATAATAAACAAGTGCCATCGCAGGAATAGCAAGAAGATTCAAGAGGTGAACGCCAATTGAAAGACCCATCAAATATGCGATTAAGATGATCCAGCGTGTGGCTCCAGGCTCATCTGCCTCATTTTCCCATTTTAATATCGCCCAAAACACAGCGGCAGTAAAAAGGGATGACAAGGCATAGACCTCTCCTTCTGTGGCACTAAACCAGAACGAATCTGAAAATGTATATGCAAGCGCACCAACAGCTCCTGATCCAAGAATAGCCAATCTTTCAGCTGAAGTCGGCTCTTTTGTAAACCCACCTGAAAAACGTCGGGCCAAATGTGTGACACTCCAAAACAAGAAAAGAATCGTAAACGAACTGCTTAAAGCAGACAACGAATTGGCCGCAAATGCCGCCCATTCTGGGGTGGCAAATACCATAAGCCCTCGGGCCAAAAGCATAAATAAAGGTGCCCCAGGTGGGTGACCCACTTCAAGTTTGTATGCTGAAGCGATAAACTCTCCACAATCCCAGAAACTGGCAGTGGGTTCTATCGTCAGCATATAGACGATAGTTGCGACAGCCCAAACGGTCCATCCCGTAATAATATTTAAACGATCGTAGCGCATTCAATCAGACAATTTGTGTTTTGCAAATTTTTGCATGGCGAAGATATACACTAACGGCCAGCCCTATCTCTGTATTGTTACTCTTTTAACAGAGCTTTCAACACCCACAATTTGGATGGTATAATACCCCGCATTGAGTCCGTCCATAGAAATAAAGTCTCCGTTTGTAATATCCTTCTTTAAAACTTCTCTCCCTTGTGAATCGTAAAGTTTCACAGACCACACTCCGATTGGCAATCCATCAACGGTAAGACCATCAGATGTAGGGACAGGGAACACGTTCCAGTCTGGAGTATCCTCGAAATCATTTACAGCTGTTGCACATTCACCATCTACCCAAGAAGTAACTCCTCCGTAGTAATATGCATAGCAGATATTTGAGTATGTGACATCATCACAACCACAAACAGGCGCATATTCTTCTGTACAAATGAAGTCGTTCTGTATTTGATCTTGATTTATGCACGCCACCTCACCATCACAACCTTCAACGGTGATAGCCACCTCTAGCGACACGCCATCTGGACAGGATTCACTGTAATACGATACAGATACGATAAAATCTCCGTCTGACTCATACACATGTGATGCCCAAAACATGCCTCCTTCAACTTCAGATCCATCCCCGAAATCCCATGAAACATCACTGTTTTCTTCACCATTTGTGGTTAAACCAGTGAGCGAAAACGCCCAAGAACACATGTCCCACTTCGGAAATATGATCTCAATTCCCTCCGGGCAACCACCACCTTCCGCAGGGTTGAAAAATTCACATGCTTCAACCACGTCACATTCATCTGAAAAATATTCCACGCACAGAAGAAAACCCTCGGGATAGTCGGAGTTGATCACATTATAAAACGTGACTCCCTCGGCAACAACGGTTCCGTTAATGGTCCAAGTCAAATAAGCATTTTCAAGATACCCGTAGGCTTCAAAATAGTACATATTATTCTGAAAATCTCCCTCTATTTCCAGTTCACAGTCATCTTCTGCAGCAAAGAACACGCATGAAAAAACACCTTCAGGGCAGGTTGGGCTTTCATATCCTACACAAATCGAGACACCATCTTCAGGAAATGGATTTGGCTCCAAGACTTCAATCGTATTCGTTCCTGTTGCATAAACTTCATCGTTAAAAGTCCAAACCAGTTGTTCCAAAAGACTGTCCGGGTAATTGGAGGCGTCGAAAATCGCGTAGTCCTCAAAAAAATCATAGTCAAGTTCTATCGTGCATTCTCCTTGTGTCTCACAGCCGCCATCCACCCAAGAATTTACTCCACCGTAATTAATCGCTTCACATTGATTTGAGTAAGTGACCCCATTACACCCGCATACTGGTGCCCAGAGATCAATGCACATCGCAGTAAGATCGATCAAAGACGGGTCTACACAACCACCTCCCCCACCATCGCCAGGGTTTAAAGTTTGACAGACCTCTACGACTTCGGGACAAGCATCACTGGCATACCATACACAAATGACCAAAGGCATCTGATTGACAGTTCCTTGTTCAATCTCAATAAAGCCTTCCCCCACTGAATACAGTTCGCCATTTACAAACCATGTAAGTTCAGCTCCCGCTGGGTACTCGATTGCCTCAACGGTAATATAACCTTGAAACATTTCGGCTACAAAATCGAGCGTACACTCGATTTGAGCATTGGACGCAAATGGCGCAATGAGTAAAATAAGTAGGGCAAAAAATAAATTTTTCATATAAGTGAGTTCATGTTATTTGGTTTTCTTAAGAAATAAAACGGGGGTCTGTGGCCATCACTTCCCCGCATTTTTTACATGTTCTGTGAGACTCTGAGGAGTAAAACGCATTGAACCTTTTTTGGAAATCTATCTCAATGTTTTTTAACTCGAAAAAAGTTTCATGTAATTTCTCATTGCAACTGTCGCAGAACCACATCAAGCCATCCTTCATGTTCGGCCCTCTCTTCTTCTCAATCACAAGCCCGATCGAGTTATCTGATCTGACAGGGCTGTGAGGCACCTTGCTCGGAAGAAGAAACATGTCTCCCGCTCCGAGATTCATTTCCACCACCTTGCCATCCTCTTGAATCCGAACACAAATCTCACCTTCTATCTGATAAAACAACTCTTCTGTCTCGTTGTAATGAAAATCTTTTCGCGCGTTAGGTCCGGCAACGATCATGACGATATAATCTCCACTTTCTATGTACAAATTCTTATTTCCCACAGGTGGTTTGAGTAAATCTCTGTTTTCCTCAATCCATTTCGTGAGGTTAAAAGGTTTTTGAATAGCCATGGTTTTTACTTTCTCAAATTATAAGACCAAATTAACCCTTAATCCGTTCAGTTATCCATCCCTTAGGCACACTCACTAACCATACACCTGTGAATATCGCAAATGCAAAGAGGCACGTGAATAAATTGATGTCGTTGTGATAATGACCCAAACCCAATAAAGCCAGTATACCTACAAGCAAAACGACAATGAGAGGCTGTAAGTAAATATAAATACTCACGACGACGGGAGACACTTTATTGAGCGCGAAGATGTTAAGCAAATAAGCCAAAAACGTCGTCCCCAAAATGACATATAACAATCCTTGAAAGTGATGTTTCTCAAGTTGTCCCCATTGAATATCCAATACCTGATCCATGCCAATCGGCAAGACAAACACCATTCCAAAAAGGAACACCCATGAAATAATTGTCAAGGGATGATATTTGGACATTAGTGGCTTCACCGCAACCAAATAAACACCATAGGCAAAAGCATTGATGAGTACGAGCAAATCACCT
The DNA here is from genome assembly GCA_913051865.1 of uncultured Flavobacteriales bacterium. Lineage (GTDB taxonomy): Bacteria > Bacteroidota > Bacteroidia > Flavobacteriales_D > Sanyastnellaceae > UBA974. The sequence continues at coordinate 34,774 of CAJXHE010000003.1, read as the reverse complement.
TCCCAGCTCGCTCCAGATTCTACAGCCGAAGTTTGACCGCTGAATAGGAGAAGCAATCCTGCGCCAGTTCCGCCTATGCATATCCCCGCTATTTTCCTTGCTGTTATCTTAGTGCTTAGAAAGAGCGCGCTAATCAGCAATACGAAAATTGGATTCACGGTCATGATTAAAGAAGCGTGTATGGGACTTGTCAATGCCAGACCATTGAAAAAGCAAAGTTGATTGATTGCAACGCCGCATAATCCACAGAGAATCAATCGGGGTAAATCGGTTCTTGAGATACGCTCAATCTTCCCGACACCTAACAACCTTAAGATGAACATCACTGTAAAAAACATGGCCGTACCACCCACCACTCGAAGGACAATAAATCCTGAAGGACCTACGATATCGGGCATGAGCCCCTTGGCAACAATGTAATTTCCAGCATAAATAGCACCTACTGTAAATAGGGCGAAGTGAGCCCAAATTGCGCCGCTATTTCCACCACTGTTGGTCAATTTCTTAACTTAAAAAATCTCTTGCTTTATTAATTTCAGACTTTCTTGAGCCCACTGTGATTGCATTTTCAAATAAAAATACTGGGCGCTTAAGAAAGGTATACTCGCCTAAAATAAGTGTTCTATAATCATCCTCTGAAAGTGTTTTATCCCGCAAATTCAAGCTTCTAAACTTCATCGCTCTGCGAGAAAAAAGAGCTTCATAAGAACCTTTAAGTTCTTTCATAGCATCTAGGTCTTCACTTGAAATACCCATCGCCTTAATATCTATAATTTCAAATCCATTTTTTGAAGGATTTAAGTCGTCAAATATGCGTTGACATGTCTTGCAGGTTGGAAGTGTAAATGCCTTTTTCATAGAATTTTTGTTAGTGAACCAGGGCCATCATTTCTACAAGTTGAGTTAATCCTATTTTCCAGTTGTTCTCATTATCAATGACAATGTCACATTTGGATTTCCAAGGTTCAATGAATTTTAATTCTGAAGGCCTGACGTGATTGTCCCACTGATACTGTATCTCTTCTGGCGCATAACCCCTTACAGTAAGGTCTCGATGTTTGCGTCTTTCAAGCCGGGTAGCCACGGAAGCGTCAATGAAAGCCTTAATGTCAATCATCGCACGAACATCCTCGTGATGTAGTGTAAATATCCCTTCTAAAATCAACCAAGGCGCAGGTTTAATTTGAATCCGCTCGGAAATCATCGCCGATTTATTATAGGTATAAGTGTCTAACTCAACAACGTTACCTGCCATCAATGATCTCATGTCTCTCAAAAGATCGTCGTAATTGATGACTTCCGGAACATCAAAATTTGTCTCCCCTTGGGCATCTGTTGGGAGTTCATTTTTAGGCCTGTAGTAATCGTCAAGAGAGAGAATCGTTACTTCTCCACTGAAGTGTTCCCTTAATCCATTAAGGACGGTGGATTTACCTGATCCACTTCCCCCAGTTAAGGCAACTATTTTCATTTCTTTTGTGACTTGAGAAGCAAGTCCGCCAGTGTTCTATCGTTTGCGAGACGAGGTATTTTGTTTTGGCCTCCCAGCATGCCTTTTGATTTCATGGCATTCACAAAACTGCCTGAAGCAAGAGGGGTAACCACAGCTGGAGCTAAGGCGCCATCCTTTTGCAGATCGTTATAATATGTATTTTGATCTCTGAGTGCCTGATTCAGATCTGAAGAAAACGCTTTTAGATCCTTCGGTTTCTTCGCGAATTCAATAAGCCATTCATGGTATGGCTTGCCTTTTTTAGGTTTTACCTGAGGCGCAAGATGCAAATCGGAAATGACACCGCCATTCTTCGTGATTGCTTCTTTGACCGCACTTTCTACTTCCTCAGCGATAACATGCTCCCCGAAAGCAGAAGTGAAATGCTTCGTCCTGCCAGTGACGATTACCCGAAGCGGATCAAGAGAAACGAACTTTACAGTATCACCTAGATCATATGCAAACAGGCCTGCGTTGGTCGTAAGAATTACAGCATAGTGAACGCCCAGCTCAACTTTGTCTACCATAATTCTTGTCCTGTCTCCTGCCAAATACTTCACCATCGGGATAAACTCGAAAAATATTCCATCTCCTACATTCAGCAGCATCCCCTCAGCATCAGGTTTGTCTTGAAAAGCAAGAAACCCTTCCGATGCAGGGTATAACTCTACCCGATCAATGTCAAAGCCTATCAGTTGTTTAAATTTCTCGGAATAGGGCCCAAAAGCGCACCCTCCGTGTACAAATAGACTCAAATTTGGAAACACATCCTGAACTGTCTCCTTACCGGTATACTTTAGAAGTTTCTCAAAATACATTTGCACCCACGTAGGAATGCCACTCACAAGACGCAAATCCTGTTCTGCAGTTTCCTTAACGATCGCATCAAGTTTGTCCTCCCAATCTTCAATGCAGTTTGTCTCCATTGATGGCAAACTACTCCGCTGAAGATATTTGGGCACATGGTGCGCAACAATCCCCGACAACCTACCAAGCGGTATACCTCCTTCTGTCTTGTCTAATTCTGGATTTCCCTGCAAAAAGATCATCTTCCCGCTCACAAAATTTGCGTTTCCTGATCCTACTATTTGCGCAAGCAAGGCGTTTCTAGCACCAGAAATGTGATTTGACAGACTCTCTTCTGTAATCGGAATGTACTTAGTACCGGAGGTTGTACCGCTCGTTTTTGTAAAATATAGCGGTTTCCCTGGCCACAATACATCGCTTTCTCCAGCAACAGCTCTATCGAAATAACTTTTAAGTCCCTCGTAGTCGTTAACAGGAACAGACCTTTGGAATGATTCCAATGACATCCCATCACGTAATCCGTGATCTTTTCCAAATGCGGTTTTCGCAGCCGTTTTAACAATATCGTTGAGTTGTTTCAACTGAACAGATACCGGTTGTGATGACCTGATTTTCAATTCTACCATGGCCGCCCTGGCAAATTGTTTACTTAAAGATGCTTTCAATCCCATAGTGCGAAAGTAAACAGAATAAAAATAACAAAAAAAAGAAGAGGCATTCAATTAAGAATACCTCTTCAATTAGTAGTAAATACTAGGTGTTTCGACTAGCGAACAACCATCTTTTTAGTGACTGAAATGTCATCTGCAATCAACGTATAAGTGTATAATCCGCTAGAAAGTGCACTTACGTCATAAGTAATCGTATGATTACCTGCGCCAAGTGTTCCCTCATTAATACGGGTAACAACTCTTCCGCTTAGATCACGTACCTCAAAAGCAATTGAACGACTTTGAGAAATCTCGAAACTGAATACCGTAGAATTTGTCGCCGGATTTGGTGTGTTCTGACCGAGGTTGATCCCGTTTAAAGAAGCCAATTCATCCACAGCAACTCTCTCTCCAAGAATAAGACGTACTGATGGGGTGTAGGTTTGAGATGTAAACCAAACATAATCTCCGTCTCCAGTCACATTGTACTCTCCAGTGCTGTTGTCCGTATCACTATTTAACTGTGCATTTACTGTAAGCCCCCCCTCACTTTCATATTCAGCGATCACGCCTGCGAAGTAAACTGCATCAGCATCGAGTTCGATAGGATCCTCAAACGCCAAGTATATCGGTCCTGCATTGCTCCAATCTGTATCGTATGTCCAGAATGTACTCTCGAAAGGACTGTCAGTAATACCTACAGCACCGTCGTAGAAATATAGACGAGATTCAAATTCTAATTCCGCAACATTCCCGCCTATGCTCAGACCACAATTTGGACCAAACTCAACAGTAATACCATATGCTGTAGATCCTGAATTGACCATGTGATAGAAATTCCCTTGTCCAGTTGGATCGTATAGACCAGGCAAATCAGACTCACGTGGGAACATCTCGCCATCGAGTATAGATTCATCGTCATGGCCATATTCATCATCCGTGTAAACAATCACCCTAGACATGGTGTTGTCCTCTGGAGAGACATCTGAACTACTTCCTGAAGTAATCGTAGAACGAAGGATGTAGTTCCCTGTTGTAGAAGGCTCCCATCCCGTTGGGATGTAGAGTGTGTCCTGAGAGTTTGCAGGGCAGTTAAGACCATTTGCAAATGAGTATACTGTCGCAAGTGTTTCTGTGACAGAAGCAAGTACTTCATCACCAGCTTCATTTAAAACTTCGACAAGCACAGCGACATCTTCTTGGTTATCTGTACCGTTGTTTCTGTATAAAACACCTGCAAGAACGCCACCGTCAGCGGCTGGAATAGCTTGCTCCATAGGCGTTACTCTGTATTCCCAAACATTGAAAACATCTCCATTTGTAAGCTGAACCATCGCAAGATCGTCAGCATTGTCGTTTGAACTCACAACGACATCATCAATGCCCCAATAGTAATGGCTGTATGCCGCACCCGTTTCAGGGGCTTGTGTGTATGTGAATCGGATTTGAACAGAATCACTGTAAGCAGCAACACAGCTGATATCTAGTGTAGATGGGAGTGGATTTGCAGACTGGGTATTTGCAGCTTCAATAAATGATCCATGTCCATCAAATGTGGTCCAAGTCACTCCAGCATCATTTGTGACATCAACATAGATTGGTGCATAAGGGTAGCAGCAGTAACGGAAGTACTGGTCCCAATTTAAGATGACTGAACCGTCATCTGAAAAGTCAATCAGAGGGCTCGTTAAGGACCCATCAGTGTCTTGGACACCTGTTGCTATTGGCGTGTTAAAGTAGTCACAGTCAAAAATCATCCAACCGTTTTCAGGAGTCCCTGATTCGAGGGGTCCGATGTTTGTAGAAAATTCTCCGCCTGGGTGAGACACACCTGTTGCATCACCATTTGAATAGTATCCAGCATTGCCTGGTGCGACATAGACCCAAAGAGAATCATTCGCGTTATCAGAAGTTGTCCATGCTCCGTTGCCGTTAATGCCATCGAAACCGTTTGAGAAATCCTCCGAAAATAGGATGTTGCCGCCTCCACGTTGTGTGAAACGGGCTTCAATGCCTGCTGTAAGGGCGTTATGTGTCTCTAACTGGGTCGCAGCAGTGACAGAATGCTCAAAGCTGTGGAGTGTTTCCAAGCGTTGGCCAGAAGCAATTGCAAAAATGCAAATAGCTACAAGAGTTAAAGTCAAATGTTTCATATTCTTAGGTATGGAGATTGGTAAAAAAAATATTTGAACGGCAAATTACGTAAAAAAAAAGGGAAGACCGAACGGTCCTCCCTTTTTATAAAAATAGTGTGGGGTAATCTTACTTGACCATCAAACGATCTGTAGAGCGTTCTCCATCCACAGATAATGTGTATGTATAAACACCTGCTGCAAATTCAGAGGCATCAACAGAGATACTGTTGTAACCTGGAGCTTGCGTACCCATATCTATAGTATAAACGATCTTTCCAGTGATATCGATGACATCGAAGTTTACATCCGCTGCGCGATCTAAGCGGAACTGAACACGTGTAACTCCGTTTGTCGGATTAGGGAAGCTAGGGAACATCTCAAAACCTGTCGTGTTAACTGATTCTTCTGAAATCGTATTCACAGCGTTCGGATTTAAATTTAAACGTACCATAGGCACCTCATTTGTGTAATACCAGTCGTAAGCAGACCCTGTACCGAATGGTCCGTAAATAAATGCCGTGTTGTCTTGCGTAAATTTAGATTCTCCGTATTGAACGTTTGACCCTCCGTAATGCTCAAATCCTGCGCCTATCCAATCACCTGCAGACGCTAAATACGGTTCATCAAACACCAATGTGTACCAAGTTGTAACGGGGACTCCAACTGCATTTGTGTTGCCCGCAATAATGTCAAATTCGTCTGTTGATTGAAGAATTCCACCATACTGCTCCGCAAGGAAGTTGTCATCAAATCCGTCAAAAAGGTGAGTGATAATCGAGGTACCTGTTTCAGAACCATCCATCACCGCAACGTCAATTGCGTAAATAACGACATCATCTACGATATCGAAAAGAGAAACGGCGATATAATCATCTGTTCCGTCTCCAGGAGCCGCGTTTATAGGGGTTCCTTCATCACGTCCCCAAGAAAGGTCTGTGACCTCGAACGACTGAGATGCCATGTTATTGCTTGGGTTTTCGTCAGCCGCATCAGCTGTAAGGAGGTAGTCAACAGTGACAGGACCAAGCGCTGTAGGCAAGTAGGCCGCAGACAATGTGTCCGCTGTTGCATACGAAAGCGTTATCGGGGTAGAATATGCTGTTGTTCCAGCAGCAGTAACATCAAGCGTCACGTTTGTTTGGTCTTCAAAACCTACGTTATACACCTTAGCCGCAGCGGAAAGGTCTGCAGGGATTTGAGAAAGCGGCCACGCACCGTACTCGTAATATCCTGTACGCTCATAGTCTGTGTAGCTTAAGTAGTTGTCAATACGCGTGTCATTTGCAGGCGTATCGTAGACATTAATATCGTCTATTTCCCAACTGTACCCCCAAGTTCCAGACCAACGGAAACGCACATAAACTTCGGCTTGCCCTCCAGCAGCATCAGTGATATCAAACTCCAACAGAGAAGGGTTATCAGAGGTGTCACTTGTTTCGTATCCAGGGAAAACTTCTTTACGAGAAGGAACAGTATCACTGCCATAAATAACATATCCAGAAGCTTCATCCCAGTTGTCAATTGCAGGCCAGTTTATACCATCACGGCTCACTTCGATCAGACATTTCTCACTGTCGTCTGAACCACCATTGTCCCAGCAACGGTATCTTGTCTCTAGAGATATGCTGACGTAAGGGTGCTCTGAACAGTCAATCGGAGCCACTGTTTGGAACCAACAGTTTTCCACCCAATTCGCATCATAGTTCGCATCTGCTCCGAAAAGATCAGAATCAACAATGATTGTTCCATTTGAAGAGGTCGTTGAATTCATAGAACTCGCTGCTGAGCCATCTCCTGAGCCACCTGCCCACTGATTGTAGGGTCCAGAAGGTCCATCGGTTGTACACTCAAAATTAATATCTATGTCTGTCCATGGTGCACCTACTTCAGCAGCGCCATTGCCAAAAGACCAGTCACTGCAATTATCGACATTGCAATCGTTTGTGTAAAAGACCGCTCTTGCAGCTTGTACAGGAGCCTCGGTGTTTAAGTATACGCTTGACGCTTGAACGTCCTTAGCAGCTTGAACAGGCATTTTAACCTGTGCGTTTGCGAGTGTCCCTATGAACATCGCAGAAATTAAAAAGTATATTTGCTTCATGTTGAGCATATTATATGTTTATAAATTGGATTTACACGACAAATATAAAGCCGTATGTGTGTGATACAAATGTTTACTTATTTACTTCATAAGTATCACATGTGGATAGCTTCTGCTTCATCATCAATAAAATCAGAAATTGGTGGGCAACTACAGACCAAGTTTCTGTCTCCATAAGTGTCATTTACGCGTGCCACTGGCGCCCAAAACTTTCGTGTTTTCAGTTCTTCAACTGGGTACACGGCCATTTCTCTTGAATATGGATGAGACCAGTCTGAAGCAGTTGCTTCCGAGATTGTATGAGGCGCCATTTTTAAGACGTTGTCAATGATATCTACTTCTCCACTTTCGATCGATCTTATCTCTTCTCGGATGCTTAATAAAGCATCCACAAATCGATCTAATTCTTCTTTAGACTCGCTTTCTGTAGGTTCAATCATCATCGTTCCTGCAACTGGCCACGACATCGTTGGGGCATGAAAACCGTAATCAATTAGACGTTTGGCGATATCTGTGACTTCTATCCCACACGATTTAAATGAACGACAATCAATAATCATTTCATGCGCAACAGTATTGTTGCTTCCTTGATATAGAATGTCAAAAGATCCTTCAAGACGTGATTTGAGATAGTTTGCGTTTAAAATAGCCACTTCTGTCGCTTGGGTTACTCCTTTCTGACCCAACATACGTAAGTAAGCATATGGCACCAGACCTATGAGCGCACTTCCATAAGGCGCAGAACTCACAGCAGAAATAGATTTCTCGCCGCCTTTATGCACTACGGAATGTCCAGGTAGAAACGGTGTTAAATGCTTGGCAACACCTATAGGACCTACTCCAGGACCACCGCCACCATGGGGAATGGCAAACGTCTTGTGAAGGTTCAGGTGACAAACATCCGAACCGATAATCCCTGGACTTGTAAGCCCTACTTGAGCATTCATATTTGCGCCATCCATATACACTTGACCTCCATGCGCATGAATGGTCTCTGTGATTTCTAAAATTCCTTCCTCATACACGCCGTGCGTGGAAGGGTAGGTAATCATGATTGCACTTAGATTTTCACTGTGAAGTGCTGCCTTCATTTTGAGGTCTTCTATATCGATATCCCCATTTTCCTGACAACCTACGACGACGATACTTAATCCAGCCATGACTGCACTGGCTGGATTTGTGCCATGCGCACTGGAAGGAATAAGACACACCTTTCTATGTCCCTCCCCACGGCTTGCATGGTAGGCCTGAATCACCAACATCCCCGTATACTCACCATTGGCACCGCTGTTTGGTTGTAGCGTAATACTATCAAATCCAGTTATTTCAGCCAAATCATCTTCTAGATTTTTCAGGATTTCTATCATCCCACTCGCTTGATCTGGTGGGCAAAACGGATGAAGCTCGGCGAATTTATACCATGCAATAGGGAGAAGTTCTGTCGCTGCGTTAAGTTTCATCGTACAAGATCCCAAAGGCATCATTCCATGTACCAAAGAGAAATCTTTGTTCTCAAGATATTTAATATATCTCATCATGGCCGTTTCAGACCTGTAAGAATTAAAAACGACATGATTTAAATAATCCACCTCGCGATAGAGGGTGCCGAAAAAGGCACGATCGATGCCAACACCTCGTACAACGGGGACGCCAAATGCTGAACAAAGATTTGTAAGGTCTTCGATATTTGTTCTTTCATTGAGAGAGACACCTACATGCTCTCCATCATTAAAGTAACGGAGGTTAATCTTGAGTGCCGTTGCTCTCGCGATTAAAGAATTAATCTCATCAGTGCCTCCTTTAACGTGAATTTTCAGTGTGTCAAAGTAGCAGTGGTTGACGACAGTCATTCCCGAATTTGAGCCCAAAGCTGTCGCGAGTGATTTCGTTCGCTTGTGAATCCGCTCAGCAATAGCTCTGAGGCCATGCGGACCATGATAAACGGCGTACATCGATGCCATAACTGCAAGGAGGGCTTGGGCAGTACAAATATTTGAGGTTGCTTTATCCCGTCTAATATGTTGCTCTCTGGTTTGTAATGCCATTCTCAAAGCACGGTTTCCGCTTCGGTCAAGACTCACCCCGATTATTCTTCCAGGGAAGTTTCTCTTGTAGCTTTCATCAGCGGCAAAAAATGCGGCATGAGGCCCACCATAGCCCATCGGAACACCAAATCTTTGTGAGTTTCCGACCACGACATCGGCCCCCATTTCGCCTGGACTCTTCAACATAAGAAGGGCCATGAGATCAGTTGCCATCACTACTTTGACGTCTGATTGATGTGCCAAAGAAACCAAATCCTCAAGGTTTTCAGCTTCTCCATTCGCATCCGGGTATTGCAACAAGCAGCCGAACATATCATCTGAAAAGATCCACTCCGAACGTGGAAGTTGTAGGAGAATTATCCCCAAAGACGACGCCCTCGTCTTCATCACATCAAAAGTCTGAGGATAAACAGCTGTGTCAACCAGAAAGGTTTTTGCACCAGCTTTTGCTTGTTTTCTAGGTCGCGCAGAAAACAGCATTGCCATCGCTTCTGCGGCTGCCGTTCCCTCGTCTAGCAACGAAGCATTTGCCATTCCTTTTCCTGTGAGATCACACACCACTGTTTGGAAATTCAACAACGCTTCAAGTCGGCCTTGCGCTATCTCGGCTTGATAAGGTGTATACGCTGTATACCAACCCGGATTCTCCAAAACATTTCGACGTATAACGCTGGGGACTTCGGTGGGGTAATACCCCATCCCTATATAATTTCTGAACGTTACATTTTTTGAAGCGAGTTCATCTAGATGTTCCAGATACTCGCTTTCTGTCAATGCACTCGGGAGATCTAAAGGTTCCCTAAGTCGTATCGCCGCAGGAACGGTTTTATCAATAAGTTCATCTATTGAACTGCAGCCAATGGCTGAGAGCATTGATTTTTGGTCTTCAAAACGAGGACCCATATGCCTTGAGGCAAAACTTCCAATTTCCATATGAAGAAATCTAAAGATTGAGCAAATAAAAAAAGACAAATATATCTTGAAGGTTGCGAAACATCATCTTAAGAAATGATTTTCTCACCTTTGCATCATGCGACTTATCAAGATCTTGGGATTTTCTCACATTGTCATAGCACTGGGAGCTGGAGTAACAGTGTATTTGTCTGGATTTGCATTGGGTTTGGAAGGGGCTTTTCTTGAAGCGGCATTGCTTATTGGTGCTTTAACTGGACTGGGATACACCACTCAAAGACTCATTAAAACCATGTTTTTTCCAACAACTGCATTTGCCAAAAGGAATGCATACATGAAGCGATACGGGGTCAGTATGTTCGTTGTTTGGGGCGCAATCGTTGTTTCTGCTTTTTTATTTGTGCCTTTGACACTCTCCATTTCGACGCTGATTATAGGCCTCTTTTTAATTACAATCGGGCTTATGTATGCATGGTTTCCATTCAGAGAAATTCCCTATTTAAAATTGCCACTCACTTCTTTGGTTTGGGCAATCGCCACGGTCATACTCCCGGTTTACTTAACTGGTTTAGAGCATGCCATCGAGATGGGCACTGTGTGTGCTATTGTCCTTGCGAGGGGATTATATATTGCGGGCCTAACCATTCCTTTCGATGTGAGAGATCTAGACATAGACAGGTTAGACATGAAAACGTTGCCTCAAACAATTGGGATAGCTTCTTCGTTATACTGGGCGATGATTCTCGTCGGGTCTTCGGCAGTTTTGTGGTTTGGCCTCGCTGCATCACAATCCATTAATGGATATGTGGGGATTGCCTTAGGCATCCATGCTATCGTTACAATATCCTTTGTTTCGCCCCATTTTGCTGGGATAAATCGACATGAAATATATCACACCATTGTTCTGGACGGCATGCTTATAGTACAGATTTTTGCGTTACCACTAAGCGCGCGCGGTTTCATTTAGCATCATGTAAATTTGCACAATGAAGTCCACTCTTCCAACAATAGAATCTGCGCGCGAATTAGATGCCTCTGATCCTTTAAGTAAATTCAGAGAACAATTTATAATTCCGCAACACAACGGACACGACACGTTGTATTTTACAGGCAACAGTTTGGGGCTACAACCTCGTGAAGCATCTAAAACTTTACAGATAGAACTTGATGATTGGGCTGAATTAGGCGTAGAGGGTCACTTCCGTGCACGTCATCCATGGATGCATTATCACGAACTTTTCAGTGAAAGGCTTGCGCGCATTATGGGGGCCGAGCCATCGGAGGTTATCGCTATGAACGCGCTAACTGTTAACCTGCACCTTTTACTCGTAAGCTTTTACCGTCCTAAAGAAAAGCGTAAGAAGATTATCTGTGAACTTAAAGCCTTTCCTTCGGATCGATATACGCTTGTAAGTCAAATTCGTTTTCATGGGGGCAACCCAGATGAAGATCTTATAGAAATTACGCCAAGAGAGGGAGAACATCTGCTACGTCTAGAAGACATTGAAAAAGCGATTTTTGATGCCGGAGAAACACTGGCGACGGTGATGATTGGTGGGGTTAATTATTACAATGGACAGTTGCATAATCTTGAACGAATCACAAAAGCGGCACATCAAGTAGGTGCGCTTTGTGGGTTCGACCTCGCTCATGGTGTTGGTAATGTTCCATTTAAACTGCATGATTGGGGCGTTGATTTTGCGTGTTGGTGCAGTTATAAGTATTTGAACTCCGGTCCTGGCGCAGTTGGGGGTGCTTTCATACATTCACGTCATCACACGACTGAACTTCCACGTTTTGAAGGTTGGTGGGGTCACGATAAGAATTCACGTTTTAAGATGGGGCCAGACTATGTAAGTATGGGAACAGCCGAATCATGGCAACTTAGCAATGCCCCCGTTCTAAACATGGCAATTCACAAACTTTCCCTAGATATTTTTGAATCTGCTGGAGGTATTGAGGTCTTGCGAGAAAGATCCATTCGACTCACTTCATTTTTAGAAAAAACAATTCATGCTGTCGCATCTGTGACAGAAACAAACTTGGAAATTCTCACCCCCTCAAATCCTAAGGAACGAGGATGTCAACTTAGCATCGTTGCACATGGACAGGGTCGTGAACTTTACGACAAACTTTCGGCTTCAGGTGTCGTCGTTGACTGGCGTGAACCAGACGTTATTAGAATGGCTCCAGTGCCACTTTACAATTCTTTTGAGGATATAGCACGGTTTGGACAAATCCTCACTGATGCAATAAAATGAATCGATAAAATCACACTGGTGACAACAGACACCTAGTCTAGCCATTCTATTTGGTGTCGCCAATCTGATTTCACTTTCACCTTTGTACTCAATATTTGGGCAGCTTCTGGAGACTTCCAATTGGATAGGCTCACGGATTCCCAAGATCCATTTTTATTTGAATCCCCTTTCCATTTTAAACTGTAAGTCCCTGGTGTAAGGTCTTTAAAGATGACTGGGCGACCTTCGGTTAACGTAATTTCTTTAGTCACTTCTCCATTTGCAGAAAGAAGTTGTAGCCACCCTTCCTTAAGGATGACCACCTCTATTTCTCCGAGCTCGTTGCTTTCAAAGATGCCCCATCTAAAAGATGAAGTATCCTGTAACTCCTGAGCTCCTTGGCCTTTTACAGCTCCGGGCATGAGCATGATGTCGAAACTGTTTCCTCTTGGAAACGGCCCTGCGATCTCGATTGAAAACGGATCGTTTTCTTTTGTCCAAATAGAATCTATTTGAACCTCTGATGAGTCCATTCCAGTGACTACAAAAAGAGTGTCAACAATCCCTTCTATTGGGCGGGAAAATTGTATCTCAACTTTATTGGGGGTCACGATTTTCCCGCCCGGCCCTTGTGTGGCTTCAAAACGGACCGCATCTACACCCTTTATATCAGAGATAACTAAGGTGTCAATACCAGACCAAACCACAGAATCGTTTTCGGTGTCATCTCCCCATGTCCATAAATTAACCCCTTCGGAATGGCCCTTTTGACCACCTATAGATACAGAGTCACTGGGCGAAAATGGCTGGCTCATTTCTATTTGTACCAAGCCCAAAGAATCTCTCACAGATTGAACAAAGTACTTGATGACCGACAATGGCGTCTCCTGCATCCTCATGTTGCTTTTCAGAGTGTCATGTCCGGCGACCTCTATGATATCCTCATAAATAGCCAATAACTCCCCAGTGGTCCACTGATAATTTCTGTCTTGATCATCAACGGCCATCACTCTGTAATTTCCTGCAGGCAGGTACCTGATTGTGAAGGCGCCTTGCGCATCAGTGGTTCCAATGAATTTGGGCTTGAGGCCTTTTGAGATTGAATCCACTGTCGCTTCTGAATCAAATAAGAAAATTCTAACCCCTGACATCGCAGACCCAGAAAAAGCATCCACAACGGCACCACTCAAAGACAGGGTGTCCAAATCCGCACCTGTAGAGAACGCATGAATAAAGTTCTGCGTGGGATTCCCTTCATGAAGGTCAATCACCGCATCCCCAAATTGAAACACGTAGGTCACATTGTCGATTAACGGCTCAAGCCAAGTAAATGTGACAGTTTTACCACGCATACGCCACTGGATTGGTTTTGTAAGGGGAGGAGAAATAAGGAGCTGAGTACTAAGCCCGCGCACATTGACATATTCATCGAATATCACTTCAATCGTTCCTCCTGCTTCGACAGCAACCTCTGTTGCGCCAAGTGCTGGAGATATTGATATTATTTCTGGAGGCGTTATGTCAATCTCACCGCCAGACGGGACGCCCAATTGAGCACATGACATGGTGAGAAGGTAAAGAAGTAGTATTCCTGAAAAACGTGTCTCTATCCTTGCCATTGTGCCTCAATAATTTGGACTACATGCTCCAGAATTTTAACATCCGAAGAAGAAAAACCATTTAATTCCACACTGTCAACATCCAACACTCCGACCACAACTCCATCATATAGAATGGGAACCACAACTTCTGATTGTGAGAGCGAACTACACGCAACATGACCTTCAAAGGACGCTACATCATCAATCACAATTGTTTCTTTCAGCGCCCATGATTTGGCACAAACCCCACGGCCCATTCTTAACCTTGTACAGGCTACAGGCCCTTGAAACGGTCCCAGGACCAATTCGTTTTTCGCTTTATCTACGAGATAAAAACCCACCCAATGCCACGACGTCGCGCTCATCAACAGTGAAGTTGTGTTCGCGAGATTAGCCACAACATTGTCCTCCCCAGCAATAAGGGCGCGTACCTGATCTACTATGTCTGATTGTAATCCCATCTGTCTCTCTGGCAAATATACTCCCTCATTAAGCCATCGCAAGAACGACTGCACCCACTACTTTTTGTCCTTGTTTCTCTAAAGCATCTCTACAGGCCCTAAGCGTTGCGCCGGTCGTCAAAACATCATCAACAAGTATGACAAGACGTTGATCTGACATCATTTTGTGATGACATCCAAAGGTCTTTTTTAAAGCTTCTCCACGCCCTTTTCTACTTGATCCCGTTAAAGATTTTCCATGCTTGAGACGAAGGAGTGCACCACTGTCAACCTCGACTTCCCAAACCTCGGCCATGCCCTCAGCAAACAGCTTTGCCTGGTTATATCCGCGTTGTAATCTTCTTTTCCAATGTATGGGAATAGGTATCAAAACTGACCCGCTCGGAGGAGAGGGCCACCTGCGTGCCATCCACCTGCCAAGTTTCTTAATGCATTTCGGGTCCCCTCCGTATTTACATCTGTGTATTATAGCGCTTGTCCCTGACTCCCGAAGGCGGAAACCCACTGCGATCCACTCCACATAAAACCGTTCTCGAAACAACGTTATTGAAGTCATATCTGATTCGAACACCCCCCAGTTCATGACACAAAAACTGCACACGCCAGCAACATGGGATTCAAACGGAATAGGCTCGGCGCATTTCAAACAAGTCAGGGGTGCAATCCCCTCGAGTAAAGCTTGACTTAGAAAATTTAATGTAAAAATCATTTCTACAATGACCGAATGAATATCGTGAATTTATTCGTGTAATTCACAAGTGTAGGAGTTAGATTCGTAGCGTGAAGTTTGGAAAACTCGATACACATCAAGAACTTGAAGGCATTGACTGGACGTTGCCCGAATGCCATATTGAGTGGAAGACGATTGAAAACATTGACACGCCAAATCAGGAGTCAACAACTGCAAGGACGGGGGGTACAATGTGGACTGTGAGGCCTTGGAGAGGCAAGGTCTATCCTGAGAAAGATCCGATGCGAACATGGGCCAGTCACTACGGAAGACAATTCGGGTCACTTGAATTTAATGCGACACATTATCGAATCTACACCCCTGAAAAGATGGCCGCTTGGGCTGATGAAATGCCTGATGGATTTATTTTCTGCCCCAAATTTCCCGCGATAATCTCTCATTACAGACGGTTTGGAAATTGCGAGGGTCCGACTGATGATTTTATTGCTGGAATCTCAGCACTTGGCAACAAACTTGGTCCTGCCTTTTTACAACTGCCTCCCCATTTCGCCCCCAAACACAGTGAGAAACTTGAGGCATATCTAAAAGCTTGGCCTAGGGACTTGAAAATGGCCATTGAGTTTCGTCACCCGGAATGGTTTGCGGGAGGAAGAGATGCCGAGAGGGTTTGGAAACTCTTGTCCGAACTCGGCATAGGTGCCGTAATTAGCGATACCGCAGGCAGACGAGATGCATTACACATGAGGCTGACCACAAAATTCTTGATCGTCAGATTTGGAGGGTACGACGGGCACAAATCTGATGAGGAAAGGTTAAAGCTTTGGACCAAGAGAATCTCTTTGTTGACAAAAAATGGCACCCCTCTTGAATCATTCGACTTGCTGGTTCACACCACCGAAAGCGTTCACACACCCGAAACATGTCGCCTGTTTTCAAAACTAATGAAGGAAACGTGTGGCTTAAAAATCAAGACACCGAAAGAGATTTTATCGTCTGACTAGCCGTGACACTTCTTATACTTCTTCCCTGAACCACATGGGCAAGGAGAATTTGGCTGAACTTTTTTCTCTGAACGAATAGGAGCTACGGGTTTGGGACGTGCTTGCCCCTGAGACATGCCTGGTTGTCCAGGAGAGATCATCCCTCCCCCTTGACCACCTCCTGCCAAATTTTGCTGTGCAATGTTTTGCACCCCGGCTTTTGACGTCGTACCCAATGGCGTTGCGGCTTGCCTTTTTGCTTGACGGACAGGTTGTTCACCTGCGTTAGTAGGGATCGTACATTTCATCAAAAAGGATGCAACTTCAGCATTTATCTTTTGGATCATCTGCTTGAAAAGCTCATAAGATTCAAACTTATAAATTAAAAGAGGGTCTTTCTGCTCATGGCGGGCATGCTGCACATTTGTTCGCAGGTCATCCATAGATCTGAGATGCTCTTTCCAATGTTGATCAATGATGACAAGGGCAATTTGCTTCTCCAACGTTTTCATCACACTTTGCCCCTCAGAAGCGACACTGTCGTGAATGTTTGCACTTATTTGAATCGTCTTACGACCATCTGTAAATGGCACGAGTATGTTCTCGAAATCGTTTGTGTCATCGTCATGCACATTTTGAATCACAGGGTGGGCTCTTCTCGCCAAGTCTGCGATTTTATCTCTGTAGTGCGCTTCCGATTTTTGATAGCACAAATAAACCAAATCATCAGTACTTGACGATTCAAAGTCTCTTTCTGAAACTGGTGCTTCCATTCCAAAATTAGAAAGCATCGCAAATCGAAATCCGTCATAATCTTTATTCAGGTGAGTAGAATCTACGTTTCCCTCTACCAATTCAAAGAACATATTTGCAATATCAGTCCTGATTCTATCTCCCTTGAGTGCATTTCTTCTGCGCTTATAAATCACTTCACGTTGCGCATTCATCACGTCATCATACTCAAGAAGACGCTTGCGAATCCCGAAATTGTTTTCTTCTACTTTCGTCTGGGCACGCTCAATCGATTTCGAGATCATTTTATGTTGGATGACTTCTCCGTCTTTATGCCCCATTCGATCCATCATCTTGGCAACGCGATCGGAACCGAAAAGACGCATTAAATCATCTTCTAAAGAGGCATAAAACTGAGACGAACCTGGATCTCCTTGACGTCCAGATCGACCTCTAAGCTGTCTGTCTACGCGTCGTGAGTCATGACGTTCAGTTCCAACAATGGCAAGTCCACCATCTTCTTTCACTTGTTGACTCAACTTAATGTCTGTTCCACGACCAGCCATATTTGTAGCAATCGTAATGGTCCCTGCTTGACCCGCTCGTGTGACTACTTCGGCCTCCTGCTGATGACGTTTTGCATTCAGAACTTGGTGATCCAGTCCGCGCATATCAAGCATTCGAGAAAGCAATTCTGACACTTCGACTGTTGTGGTTCCGACGAGAACTGGACGGCCAGATTTACTTAAAATTGACACATGGTCAATAACAGCATTATACTTCTCTCGCTTTGTTTTGTAAACAAGATCTTCTTTGTCGTCTCGTGCAATCGGTCTGTTTGTAGGAATGACCTTGACATCTAATTTGTAAATATCCCAAAACTCGCCCGCCTCAGTCTCCGCAGTACCGGTCATCCCAGCCAGCTTGTGATACATCCTGAAGAAATTCTGCAGGGTGACTGTCGCATAGGTCTGTGTCGCAGCTTCAATTTTTACGTTTTCCTTTGCCTCGATTGCTTGGTGAAGTCCGTCTGAATAACGACGACCGTCCATAATACGACCAGTCTGCTCATCGACAATCTTTACCTTATTGTCCATGATCACGTACTCGATATCCTTTTCAAATAACGTGTATGCTTTCAGCAGTTGATTCATGGCGTGGATTCGTGATGATTTCACCCCGTAATCTTGCATGACCTCTTGCTTCTTGGCGAGCTTATCATCATCAGAAGCTGAAGAGTTATCGACGTTTACAAGTTCTGTCGCAATGTCCGGCATTGTAAAGAACGCATCGTCATCCATCCCTTGAGTGAGAAAAACGATTCCTTTTTCTGAAAGTTCAATCTGATTCTGTTTCTCGTCAATCACAAAGAAAAGTTCGGCATCTGCCTTGTGCATTTCCTTTTGGTTATCTGCGAGATAAATCGCCTCTACTTTAAGAAGCAATTGACGCATTCCTTCATTGCTGAGAAACTTAATCAGCGGCTTGGACTTAGGGAGGCCACGGAAAGCTCTGTAAAGCGCAAGCCCCGCAATTTCTTTTTCATCTTTTGACAGATTGTCCTTTAAGAGACTCTTCGCTTCCATCAAGAAGGCCTGAACTGCTTTTTGCTGAACCTGAAGAAGCTTCACCACCATGGGTTTTAGCGATTCAAATTCCTGCTCATCGCCTTTGGGAGTGGGCCCACTAATAATCAGAGGCGTTCTCGCTTCGTCAATAAGAACAGAGTCGACCTCATCCACAATGGCATAGTGATGTCGACGCTGTACGAGCATCTCTGGCTTTTGGGCCATGTTGTCTCTCAAGTAATCAAATCCAAACTCATTGTTTGTACCAAACGTGATGTCACATTTATAAGCCTCTCGTCGCGCCTCACTGTTTGGTTGATGTCTGTCAATACAATCTACTGTCAGACCATGGAATTCATAAATAGGCCCCATCCACTCCGAGTCCCTGCGTGCCAAATAATCATTCACTGTCACCAGATGAACACCTCTTCCTGTGAGCGCATTCAAGAAGACTGGAAGCGTCGCCACAAGTGTTTTTCCTTCCCCCGTATGCATCTCAGCAACACTTCCCCGATGTAGAGCAACCCCACCTACGAGCTGTACATCATAGTGAACCATCTCCCAAGTCACATCTGAGCCTGCTGCTTTCCAATGTTTTGACCAATACGCTTTGTCTCCCCTTATGGATACCATATCACGAGAGGCAGCGATGTCTTTGTCATAATCCAAAGCGGTGACTTCGACATCTTCTTCTGCAGAAAAGCGTTTTGCCGTTTCCTTCATGATTGCAAACGCTTCTGGAAGGATTTCTGCCAACACCACTTCGAGCTGCTCATTTATTTCTTCTTCGAGCTTGTCTACTCGAACAAAAACGGCTTCTTTCGCATCGAGGTTTGACTCGGGCATCGATGCCGCTTGTTCATATAAACCATCAATTTCATTTTGCAATTCAGACACGAAATCTGTGATTCGAGAACGCAACAATGATGTTTTCGCACGAAGTTCATCTGCAGAAACCGATAGAAGTTCTTTTTCGGCGATTAGTATTTGATCGACGATTGGCTGAATTTCCTTCAGGTCACTTGATGATTTGTCACCAAGAAATATTTTTAAAAGCCCTTTAAGCATGGTGCAAAAGTACGCAACCAAAGCCTCAATTAGAACGCGATTTGACTGCGGTTTTATAACGCGAAAGAATCGTGCTAAAAAACCATGGTATTTAATCAAATAAATAACCACTATCCGATTCCAATACCTTTTTTATGGGATTTTTTTTTTCTACATACTGTCTTATCATTTGAGGCACAGTGACTTGGCATAAGTTATTAACAAGGGTGTTAAAAACTAGATGCAAACAGGAGCAAAATAGACTTGTGAATTACGTTTCTTTGAGATGTCGATAAGAACCGCCTCATTGAGGCTCTCTAGACACCCAAAACTGTATTCATAAGCGCCTTAAAGTCAATAGACATGGACCAACCCACCGCCAATATTAACGAACTCGAAAACGAGAAGACAACGAACGCAATTGACACGCAAACCGCGATTGAAGAGGTCTTGCCCGAAAACACCATGGTGACTGAACCCATCCTAACTGACAATCCCAACCGATTTGTTTTGTTCCCGATTCAGCACGATGACATTTGGGCGGAATACAAAAAGCAAGAAGCCAGCATCTGGACAGCAGAGGAGATTGACTTGTCGTCTGACCTTGTAGATTGGAATGACAAACTGAATGACGACGAGCGTTTCTTCATTAAAAACGTTCTCGCTTTCTTCGCTGCGTCTGATGGTATTGTCAATGAAAATTTAGCTGAGAACTTTGTTGCAGAAGTTCAGTACACCGAGGCAAAATTCTTCTATGGTTTCCAAATAATGATGGAAAACATTCACTCCGAGACTTACTCGCTGTTGATTGACACATACATTCAAGATCGTGATGAGAAAGACAAACTCTTTAATGCGATTGAAACGCTGCCGTTTGTAAAGACAAAAGCAGAATGGGCATTAAGGTGGATTGACAATGGTAGTTTTGCAGAACGTCTCGTAGCCTTTGCCGCTGTAGAAGGTATTTTCTTCAGTGGAAGTTTTTGCTCCATCTTTTGGTTGAAGAAACGTGGCCTTATGCCTGGACTCACCTTCTCAAACGAGCTTATTTCTCGTGACGAAGGCATGCATTGCGACTTTGCTTGCCTCCTGTACAACAAACACCTCGTCAACAAGCTTCCTAAAGCCACTGTTCAGAAAATCATTACCGATGCTGTAGACATGGAGAAAGAGTTTGTGACAGAAGCGCTCCCTGTTCGCCTCATTGGAATGAATGCCGATCTCATGCAGCAATACATTGAGTTTGTGGCTGACAGATTGCTTGTAGAACTCGGAAACGAAAAAATCTACAACACGACAAATCCATTTGACTTTATGGATATGATCTCACTTCAAGGAAAAACCAACTTCTTCGAGAAAAGAGTTGGCGAATACCAGAAAGCAGGGGTGATGAATCATGGATCTGAAGACGCGAAAAGCTTCAGTATTGACGCTGACTTCTAATTGAAATTTCTCATTGAATTGCCTGAACCAACCCCAAGATATTTGACATGTACGTAATTAAACGCGACGGAAAGCGTGAACTTGTCCAATTCGACAAGATTACAGCTCGAATTAAAAAACTGTGTTACAGTCTCCATGAATCCGTAGACCCACAGCGTGTGGCTATGAGGGTGATCGAAGGTGTTTATGACGGTGTATCCACGACTGAATTAGACAATCTCGCAGCCGAGGTTGCAGCCACAAATGCTGTGACTCACCCTGACTATGCTTCTCTTGCGAGCCGCATTGCCGTGAGCAACCTGCACAAGGCGACAAAAAAGTCATTCGCAGAGACCATGAATGACCTCTATAATTATGTGGATCCTGTTACAGGTGACCCAGCTAGTTTGCTCGCAGAGGATGTTCACGAGATTATTCAAGAGAATGCTGAATTCCTTGATTCCCAAATCATTTACGACAGAGATTTTAGTTACGATTACTTTGGATTTAAAACATTAGAGCGCTCGTATCTTTTAAAGATGAATGGTGAAATCTCTGAGCGTCCACAACAAATGCTTATGAGAGTAAGTGTGGGTATTCACAAGGACGATTTAGACTCTGTGGTGAAGACGTACAACATGCTAAGTGAGGGGTGGTTTACGCATGCGACTCCGACTCTTTTTAACGCAGGTACGCCTAAGCCACAAATGTCCAGTTGCTTTCTTCTGACAATGAAAGAAGACAGTATCTCAGGGATCTACGACACATTAAAGCAGTGCGCAAAAATTTCTCAAAGCGCTGGTGGTATCGGTCTTGCAATGCACAACATCCGTGCAAAAGGATCTTATATCAAAGGCACGAACGGAACCTCAAATGGCATCGTGCCTATGCTTCGCGTATTCAACGATACAGCACGATACGTGGACCAGGGAGGTGGCAGACGCAAAGGGTCGTTCGCGATGTATCTGGAGCCATGGCATGCCGATGTTTTTGATTTTCTCGAAATGCGTAAAAACCACGGAAAAGAAGAGCAGCGTGCGCGTGATCTTTTCTACGCTTTGTGGATCCCAGATCTCTTTATGAAAAGAGTAGAGGAAAATGGGGATTGGACGTTAATGTGCCCCAACGAATGCCCTGGCCTTCCTGAATCGCACAGTGCAGAGTTTGAAGCACTGTACACCAAATATGAAAAAGAAGGAAAAGGCCGCAAAACAATTAAAGCGCAAGATCTTTGGTTTAAAATTCTAGACAGCCAGGTCGAGACGGGAACACCATACATGCTTTTCAAGGATGCGGCAAATGCCAAATCCAATCAGAAAAATCTTGGAACCATACGCTCATCAAATCTCTGTACAGAAATTATTGAGTACACAGCACCTGATGAAATTGCTGTTTGCAATCTCGCTTCTGTTGCACTTCCTAAGTTTGTGACCTCTGAAGGCACATTCGATCACGAAAAACTATTTGAAGTCACATACCAAGTTGCAAAAAATTTAAATTGCATTATTGACAGAAATTACTACCCTGTCATTGAAGCACGCAATTCAAATATGCGTCACCGTCCAATTGGGATTGGTATACAGGGGCTTGCTGACGTGTTTATTTTAATGCGTCACGCGTTTGACTCTGAGGAGGCAAAGACACTAAATAAAGAGATTTTCGAAACACTTTATTATGCATCGTGTACCGCTTCTAAGGATCTGGCAAAAGAAGAAGGTGCGTATGAGACCTTCAAAGGGTCACCTGCATCTGAAGGGAAACTTCAATTCGATTTATGGAATGTCACGCCTTCCAATCGATGGGAGTGGGATGTTCTTAAAGAAGAGATTCAAAAGCACGGCATGCGTAACTCCTTGTTACTTGCTCCTATGCCAACTGCTTCAACAGCACAGATACTAGGCAATAACGAGTGCTTTGAGCCATATACTTCGAATATATACACACGCCGCGTTTTGTCAGGTGAATTTATCGTCGTGAACAAGCATCTGCTTCGAGATCTTGTCAAGCTTGGACTTTGGGATGATGAGATGAAAAACCGTCTGATTGCAGCAAACGGGTCTGTGCAAAATATCAACGAGATTCCTGACAACATCAAGGTTCTTTATCGAACAGCATGGGAGATTTCACAACGCTCTATTTTAGATATGGCTGCCGACCGCGGCGCTTATATATGCCAAAGCCAGTCATTAAATATCTTTATGAAGAACGTGACAAATTCCAAGCTAACATCTATGCACTTCCACGCATGGAAAATTGGCCTCAAAACTGGGATGTATTACCTCCGTACTAAGGCAGCTGTGGATGCAATTAAATTCACCATAGACAAAAAGTACAAAGTAGAGGATGAGCCGGATAAAACGCCTGAACTCACCCACGAAGAAGAAGTCGCGATGTGCAGTATTGATAACGGAGATGACTGTGAAATGTGCGGCAGCTAAGCCACATATGCTAAGCCACCTTTGTCGCCAAAAGGATTCTCAGATCGACAAGTACAAGTGCAAAACCGAGGAGAATATGAACCGGTTGTGCAAACGCTGGGAAACCAAAGTGTGTAAATAAGATTCCTGTCATCGTTTGGGCCAATAGAATGGCAAAGGTAAGTTTTGCATAAATGGCAAGACGGGACATCTTCATCACGGGGAAAGCCCAAATCGCGTGAAGTGCAATGATCACCCACACAGCCGACCTGTGTATCCCCCACCATTTGGGAAGCGAATTGACAATGTCTGTTCTGGCGACTCTAGCTTCTACAGCAATATCAACCAATTCGCGAACCTGAGTTCCGAGGACAAGCTGTAGGAACGCAATAACCAATGAGGCAACAATCCACCCTCGCAGCGACTTAGAAATTATGGTTTTCGCGCCGTTAAAATGTTGAATCAGCATCACTAAAAAGGCCAGAATAGCAAGCGCACTAACAGCGTGAATCGTGACTGAGAAGGGGATTAAATTTCCATCGACCACGAGTTTTCCGAGCCATGAAACAAAAAGTACGGACCCGAGCGTTGCAGAGGCGAGAACGATGGGCGTGCGTTGTCTCGATTTAATCGCTAGAATAAATAAGATAAGAATGGGGATCCCTGCTAACGCTCCTGCAAGTCGATTCAAATATTCAATCCAAGTATGGGACACATTAAATGTTGCGTAACTATGCCTGGTATAGGGTTCCCAAGTTTGACCATTAAATTCACCCATGTGAGAGATGTGATCTTCAGTGGCCACCCAGAGCGTGTCGCGTTCGATAACCATTCGCCCTTCAGAATACTCAGTTTCTGGAGACCACCGTATGTCTTCTTCAGAAGTCGGGGGGATGAGTAAGCCAAAACATTTGGGCCAATCAGGACAGCCCATTCCAGATCCAGTCATCCGAACCACAGAGCCCGCAAGGACGACAACATAGATTAGAACAAATGCTATATAAGTGGTCGTTTTCACTCTAAGGTTGGCGCTGCAGCAGGCGCAAAATGAGTGACTTCGACAGATTTTACGCCATAAAGCTTGCCGTCAGCAATGGCATTTACAACCGAGGGAAGTGACCTTGCATCACAGTTTAAAGGGTCGTATTCAATGGAAGCGAAATTAAATTCCCTGCCTTTTTTAAAATCAATTTTAACATTGGACACTCCTGCATGCGCTAAAAGTTCCTTTTTCACTTTTGCAACACATCCCACTTCACACATCATCCCAGTGATTTCTAACTGTGCAATTGTCTTTTCTATAGCGCCGACTTTTGCACTTTCTGAAAACAAAATCTCTCCTTGATAAGGGGCCACTCTACAATTCATCAAAAGGCTTAAGCTTATCATCGTGAGCAGCGGGAAGAACAATGTAAATTTATTCATAAGTACAAAGATAGAGTTGAGTAACACTGAAAGAGTGACGTATATTTGCCAAACTGTGCAAAACAAAGACTCATCGATTATGATTTGGGGGGCATTGCTCCTTCTGGCATTCATTTGGGGGAGTTCTTTTATTCTCATGAAAATTGCGCTCTTCGATTCATCTGGAAATCCTGTTTACAGTGCGCTTGAGGTTGCGGCTCTCAGAATAGCTATCGCAGGCATTGTATTGCTGCCCGTTACCATTCGACATTTAAAAAAGGTAGATCGGTCAAAGTGGTTTTCTATTCTTGCGATTGGGGTGTTTGGCAATATGCTCCCCGCCTATCTGTTTACATCAGCCCAAACCGAGATTCCTTCTGCCATCGCCGGCATGCTGAATGCACTTACACCTCTGTTTACAATGGTTGTTGCTGTGATTGTTTTTAAAACCGTCATCTCCATGCGACAAGCCTCGGGGCTGGCCATTGGATTACTCGGCGCTTTGATGTTGGCAATAGGGGGTGATTTTGGAAGGCTTGGAATCGAGAACGGAATAGAATGGTGGGCATGTGGCAGAGTTGTTTTTGCGACTTTATTTTATGGTTTCAGCGTGAACATCTTGAAGAACAAACTCCAAGATGTGCCCTCTCAAGCGATAGCCGCAATTGCGCTCTTTTTTGTTTTGCCACCTGCCGCCATTGTTCTTGCTTATTCCAATGTAAGCGAGACGCTTGTGAACAACCAGCATGGCCTAAATGGCATGGTTGCGGTAGTTGTTCTTGCGGCAATAGGAACGGCTGGCGCACTCGTGCTTTTTAACGCGATCATTAAAAAGACAAACGCACTAACGGCTAGTTCTGTAACATACATTATACCTGTATTCGCGGCGATGTGGGGATGGATTTATGGCGAGGAATTAACCATGATGCATTTGCTTGGTGGTGCAGTGATATTGTTTGGTGTAGCGCTCGTGAATGGAGTGGGCAAGAAAAAAGTTGGGCATTTCAACTGAAAGCCCTATCTTTGCGCACCCTTTTAGGTATAAATCTATTGGGTAAAATAATTTTCCATGTATGCAATCGTAGAGATAGCAGGGCACCAGTATAAGGTAGAGAAAGACCAACAGGTTTTCGTAAACCGCTTAGATGCTAAGGAAGGCGCAAAGATTAAGTTCGATCGCGTTCTCCTTACAGACAAAAGCGGCGACGTAACAGTTGGCGCCCCCGCTATAAACGGCCTAGCCGTCCATGCCACCGTTGAGAGGCATTTAAAAGGAGATAAGGTTCTTGTCTTCAAAAAGAAACGTCGTAAAGGATACCAGAAGCTGAATGGCTTCCGTCCTTACCTGACCGAAATCCGTGTCACGGATATCAAAAAGGCCGCGGCGAAGAAAGCAGCTGCTCCGAAAAAAGCAGCCGCACCAAAGAAAGAAGCAGTATCGAAAACAACAAAAGAAGCATAACAGGCCACTAGCCTAAAAACTCATATATCATGGCGCATAAAAAAGGTGCAGGTAGTTCGAAGAACGGACGTGAGTCACAGTCGAAACGACTTGGCGTAAAAATATTTGGTGGTCAATTTTGTATTGCGGGGAACATTCTTGTTCGTCAGCGCGGAACAGCTCACCACCCAGGAACAAACGTTGGAATCGGCAAGGATCACACCTTGTACGCACTCACTGACGGAATTGTTGAATTTCGAAAGAAACGTAACAACCGCTCGTTTGTGTCCATTGTCTCTACACATGAGGCTGTGGGAGCAGAAGCGTAATAGGATTTACTTCCTCAAACTCTTTAAGGACTCCCGTCCCCTTCGGGGCGGGAGTTTTTGTTTTAAAAACAGTTTTATTTTGGACTAAAACGTCCGAAATTACCCTTTAGAAAATGCTTACACTTACTTATTTACGAGAAAGACGCGAAAGCGTAATAAGCGCTCTCGCAAAAAGAGGCTTAGACGTCACCGAATCGGTGGACCGCATTTTGGCATTAGATGTTGAACGTCGTGTCATTCAAAAAGAGCTCGACGATACGTTGGCAGAAAGCAATACGCTTAGCCGCCAAATTGGGACATTGATGCGCGAAGGAAAACGTGAAGAAGCAGAAGCGGTCAAGACAGCTACTTCAGGACTTAAGACCCGCTCGGGAGAACTCAAGGAAAAAATGTCCGCACTAGAGAATGAGGTACATGAACTTCTTTCTCACCTACCTAATACACCCAGTGACCTCGTCGTTGCAGGAACTTCAGACAAGGATAACGAACTTATAGAAAGTTGGGGTGAGTTGCCGGACCTCGGAAATCACAAGAAGCCACATTGGGACATCGCCAAGGAGAAAGATTTAATCGACTTCGATCTGGGCGCAAAAGTGACTGGAGCTGGCTTTCCTTTTTACAAAGGCAAGGGCGCAAAACTGCAGCGTGGGCTTATACGCATGTTTCTTGACAAGGCAGATGAAGCAGGCTATACGGAATACATCCCGCCATTGATGATTAATGAAGACAGTGGGTTCGGAACAGGTCAGCTTCCTGACAAAGAGGGGCAGATGTACCACATGAAAGTCGATGACCTCTACATGATTCCAACTGCTGAGGTGCCTCTGACGAACATTTATAGGAATACCTTGCTCAATGCCTCGGATCTTCCCATCAAACTTTGCGGCTACACACCTTGTTTCCGTCGTGAAGCTGGGTCTTATGGAAAAGACGTAAGGGGGCTAAATAGACTCCATCAATTTGACAAAGTTGAGATCGTACAAATACAACATCCTGACAAATCTGCTGAAACGTTAGATTCTATGGTAGACCACGTCAAGGATCTGCTTGAGGCACTTGAACTTCCTTATAGAATTTTGCGTTTGTGTGCAGGTGACATGGGATTTACAGCGGCTACCACCTACGATTTCGAGGTGTGGAGTGCCGCACAAGAGATGTGGCTTGAAGTGAGCTCTGTATCGACATTTGAGACGTTTCAGGCGAACAGGCTTAAGTGTCGATTTAAAGATGCTGATGGCAAAAATCAACTCGTTCATACATTGAATGGATCGGCTTTGGCACTTCCAAGAATTGTCGCCGCCCTTCTTGAGAATCATCAAGATGCTGAAGGAGTTAAAATACCTAAAGCATTGGTTCCTTATTTGGGATTTGATAAAATATAAAGCTCCAATGAAGCACAGCCACCTCTCCTCCCTTTTCCTCTTTTGTCTGGCGTCATCTCTCGTATTGATTCAGGTTGGATGTGGTGAAAACAAAACGCAAGCTGAATTGCTAAGGGCACTAAAAAATGTGGAGAGGATTTCAAAAAAATTAGACCAAATCCCTATGGATTCTATTGCAAACGTTAAGGATAGATTGAGTTCGGCAAAAGATGATATTCGATGGCTAGGGATAGATAGCAATGTCGTTTTCTTAAAGGCAGATGTAAAGGTGATTGAAGGGTTGTCAAAAGCAAGTCGATTTTTAAAAGATGCCCCAAGCAGATATATCGGTCTCATGAATGAGATAGATCGTTGTAAAAAACAACTTTATAGCTTGCGAGAAGTGATCGAAGAAGGCGCAAACAGAGACGCACTGGGAGACACCATAGACGACGATTATATAAAGGCCAATGCGCGTTTTGAAGTTGAAGCCGTTGCGACGCTTGAGGAATTGGTCGATGAAACAATTCGGTTAATAAGGTTAGGTCTTGAAGCAGATTCTGCTGGATGGGAAGCCATTGACAGTCTGCTCATGGCAAAAAAAGGGGAATGGGCCCGTGGCGTGTCCGAAAATGAAACAGAGACAGGGTTATGAAACATGCAAAGAGAATAATCTACGTACTGTGTTTGTTATGTACAGGACTGTCTTTTTCATCTGCCGATGTTTCAGCCCAAACCGATTTAGAACTCGCTGAGTTCTACTATAACGAAGGGAGTTACGAGCAAGCTCAACTCTACCTTGTTGAGATATACAAGCGCAACAAAACAAACGCAGTGTACCAAATGTATTATCAATCGCTCCTCGCAATGGACGATTTTGAAGGGGCAGAATCGCTTGTGAAGAAGCGTCTTAAACGTATGCACAAGAACAGCAAGAGCACGGCATACGTCGATTTGGGATCTCTGTACCTCAATTTCGACAAGGTCGATTTGGCACGGGAGGCATTCGACAGTGCACTCGAACTACTCCAACCAGGAAAGAACCAAGCTGTGAGGTTAGCCAATGCATTCATCAAGCTTGACGAGCTTGACATGGCCTACATGACCTATCGCAAGGCACAAGATTTAGGAACGACTGACTTTCATTACCAATTCGCGAATCTCCAAGGAATGCGAAGAGACTATCAAGGAATGGTAGAGAGTTTTTTAGAGCTTCTGCATAAAACACCCACATACTTAAGAACTGTTCAAAACAGTTTAAACAGAAACCTTCGCTTACAAACAGAACCTAAAAATGGAGAGATGGTAAGAACTGAGCTTCTTAAAGCAGCCCAGAGATATCCAGATGATACGATCTTTCCAGAAATGCTGGTGTGGTATTTTACACAAGAAAAAGATTTTTCATCCGCATTTATTCATGCAAGATCCTTAGACTTGAGAAGCAAGAGCGTCGGTTTAAATATCATGGCGTTGGGGAACACGGCCGCAGCAAACGACGACCTAGAGACAGCCATGGAGTGTTATGGCTATGTGGCGGCAAAAGGGGTCAGTTCTCCCTATTTCTACACCGCAAGAAATGAACTTTTACAAGTCCGTTTTCATGCGCTTACAAAAGAAACACCCGCAAATTTTGAAGGTTTAACATTGTTAGAAGCGGATTATGCTGCGAGCATCAGAGATCTTGGGGTGAAGTCCGAAACCTCCATCATGCTGAAAAACCAAGCACACATCCTTGCTTTCTATCTTGACAGAGGAGATGAGGGAATGGCAATCATGGAAGAAGTATTGAACATCGCCGGCCTAAATACCAGGGTGGCCGCAGTATGCAAATTGGAACTCGGAGACATTTATGTTTTTGAAGATCTGGTGTGGGACGCCTCACTCCTGTTCTCTCAAGTTATCCTCGACTTTAAAGACGACCCTTTGGGGCACGAAGCGAAATACAGAAATGCCCGAATCAGCTACTACACAGGTGATTTTGCCTGGGCCCAAACCCAACTGAACGCGCTTAAAGCATCCACATCCAAACTCATCAGCAACGACGCGATCAACTTGAGTCTTCTGATTACGGACAATTTTAATTTAGATACAATCTTTGAACCGATGGAGATGTATGCAAGGGCCGACCTCCTCGTGATGCAAAGAAGATACGGTGAGGCTGTTTCGACATTAGATACGTTAATTAAGAATTGGCCTGGCCACGCCTTAGAAGATGAAATTTTAATGTTAAAAGGTGACCTTGCCCTTCAAAACGGTGAGGTAGACCGTGCCATAACATATTATCAAGAAGTGGCAGATTTACATTTCGATGACATCACGGGGGATGATGCGCTATATAATCTAGCGGTGATTTATGATGTGACACTGAACGATTTGGTGAAAGCAGAAGAATTATATGAAAAATTGATTTTCGAGTTCTCTGGATCTCTTCATGTAATAGAAGCCCGCAAGCGATACCGGGAACTCAAAGGAGAAGAGGTTGGTAGTATAGAGGGGTTTGAAAATCCTGTGGAAGAATCAATCTCCCAGCCATGATACTCTACAACATTACCATTTCTGTAAATGCCGATTCGGCTTCGGAATGGCTCGAATACATGGTCAACGAACATATCCCGTCTGTCCTCGCAACAGGCCATTTCCGCGATTATAAATTGTGTCGTGTGGAAGGCGATGAGGAAGGTGGGAAGACCTTTGCTGTTCAGTATGTCGCACATTCACTCGCTTCTTTTACCACATACCAAACGGAATGCGCACCAGGTCTACAGGCCGATTTCATGAGAAAATGGGGGACCAGAGCCGTCGCTTTTCGGACAATTTTACCCTTACTTCACGAAGGAAAGGCTGAGGAAGTCCAGACAGATAAAGCATGATTAAACCAAAAAAACATCTGGGTCAACACTTCCTGGTTGGACCGGGAATAGCGCATCGGATTGCGGGATCTGTCACGTGTCACAGAGAATGTCATTCTGTGTTAGAAGTAGGTCCTGGAATGGGCGCTTTAACCGTGCCACTTTTGGACCGAGGAGATCTTGATCTTCATGTCGTAGAATTGGACGAGGAAAGTGTTGAATATTTGGTCACCGAAGAATTGCTGCCTTCAAATAGAGTTCATGGCGTGGATCTTTTAAGTTGGAATCCAGACCTCGCATTTCCCGATGGCGCACCTTTTATTGTGGCGGGGAATTTCCCTTACAATATTTCCTCTCAGATCCTATTTCAAGTCTTAGATTGGAGAGAGCGCGTCCCCGAAGTTGTCGGAATGTTCCAAAAAGAAGTTGCAAAAAGAATTGCCGAGGGCCCAGGCTCTCGGACTTATGGAATTTTAAGTGTCCTGCTGCAAACCTATTACGACATCGATTACCTCTTTACCGTAGACGAAGACGCCTTCGATCCACCTCCCAGAGTGAAAAGTGGTGTGATCCGCCTCAGACGTAATGATATGATTGACCCAGGATGTTCATTCTCTCATTTAAAAAGAGTTGTAAAAGGAGCGTTCAACCAAAGACGTAAAACCCTCAGAAATGCCTTAATAAGCGCAGGGTTTCAGGAGGCTTTGATTCCCGAGGAATTCTTGAAAAAACGTGCTGAACAACTCAGTCCCACAGATTTTCACAGACTCTCTGTGGCGCTTATTCCCCGCTAAACCTTACTGACTTAACTTTGCAACTGATGGCTGACACATGAGTTATAAAACTTAAACAAGGACTGAAGATGAATAAAACCATAACATTTGGGGAATTTATCATGGACAGGCAGGCCGCATTTCCGTTCGTGTCTGGTCAATTAACACGTCTATTGACTGACATCGGGGTCGCATCAAAAATTGTCAATCACCAGGTGAACAGAGCCGGTTTGGCAGGAATACTCGGGGAGTCCGGTGCCGTAAATATCCAAGATGAAGCACAGCAGAAACTGGATGTTTTTGCAGACCAAACCTTTATGAGAATCCTCTCGGTTGGAGGGTCAGTCGCTGGAATTGGATCCGAAGAGCAAGATGAGCCCATTCTATGCGGAGACGAAGGAAAAACCGGGAAATACATCGTCCTAATCGATCCTCTAGATGGAAGCTCCAACGTCGATGTGAACGTAAGTATCGGAACTATTTTCAGTATTCAACGTCGCAAAACGCCGATGGGAGAACCCTTAACTGAGCAGGATTTCCTACAAGCAGGAACGCATCAAATTGCCGCTGGATATATTCTGTATGGTTCTTCTACAATGCTTGTATATACGACCGGAACTGGCGTCAATGGATTTACGCTTGACCCTGCAGTAGGAGAATTCTTTCTCTCTCATCCTGCAATGACATTTCCAGAAAAAGGTCGGATTTATTCTGTGAATGATGCTTTACTTGACAAATGTTCAATGCCATCTCGCCGTTTTGTGGAGGGGTGCCGACAAACACGTGGGGCAAGGTTTAGGGCAAGGTATATTGGATCTTTGGTGGCCGATTTTCATCGCAACCTCATACATGGTGGTATCTATCTCTACCCGTCCCTCATTAAAAAGCCAAACGGCAAGCTAAGATTGCTCTATGAATGTGCACCACTTGCGTTTATAGCTGAGCAGGCAGGTGGAATGGCGCTCGATGATGACGGAAGAGTCATGGACCGCATCCCTACAAAATTGCATCAGAGGGTGCCTTATTACGTAGGAAATAAAAACCTCGTTCAGGCCTTTATGGCTTGTCAGCTCGCTGAGAAAAATCCTGCCATGGACACTGTCCCTCAGCGAGAAAACTAAGCTTATCTTTAGCGTCCTTGAAAAGCGCGATGAGACCCGACGATTTATTGAATTTCTACCGCAGAGATCCGCGGACAGGGAAACTTATGCGTGCCCTCGAAAACCAGGGTTCGAAAGTTGAACTGAAAGGTGTTGTAGGTTCGTCTCTGGCATTCGTGGCCGCTGGCATTCTAGAACGGGAGTCTGAAAACAAGTTGGCAGGCAGCAGCGCGCTTAACCACCACATTTTCGTGCTTGAGGACAAAGAACATGCGGCCTATTTCATGAACGATTTGGCACAAATTCTTGTTGCAAATCCACGCCCGATATTTCTTTTCCCCAGGTCTGCGCGTGTGCCATATCAAGAGGAGGTCACGGAAAATGCAAATGTCTCAATGCGAGCCGAGGTCTTAAACGAAATTAATGGTGGCCGTGAGGGATGCATCGTCGTCAGTTATCCTGGGGCGCTAAGCGAAAAAGTAATCACCCAGAAAGAATTAAGTTCGCAGACCTTTGGATTAGCCTTGGGAGATAATTTTACGTTGGACTTCTTGGATGAAGTTTTTCTCGAGTACGGGTTTGAGAAGGTGGATTTCGTATATGAACCTGGACAATATGCGATGAGGGGAGGAATCGTAGATGTCTTCAGCTTTTCATTTGATCACCCCTACAGAATAGAATTCTTCGGTGAAGAAATCGAGAGCATTCGCAAATTTGATCCCGTATCACAGCTCAGTGTAAATAAACTGACGCGCGCAACGATTGTTCCAAATGTGGGGAACAAAAAACTGCACAAACACAATGAGGCGTTCTTCAGCTTTATCCCATCAAATTCCGTGGTATGGATGACCGATGTGAAAAGCTGTGAATTGGGATTAAAAAAAGAACTCGAAAAAGCGACTGCGCACTACGAGAGGTTGGTCGGTGAGACGAAGAGAACGCCGCCAGCGGATCTCTACCTCGACCCTGATGTTTTTTTGGGACTCATCCAAGATTTCTCAGTGGTGGAATTTGGCGGCGGGACTACTTTTACAGACCGCTTGACCATCGGGTATGGCATGACAGAGCAGCCCGTATTTAACAAGCATTTCGACATGATCGCCACGAACCTGATTGCGAATAACAGGAACGGATACGTGAATGTGATCGTCTCAGGTCAAGCGACTCAATTGGAACGGCTGCACGACATCTTCTCCGACAGACAAGATGAGAATGGAGAGAAAAGTCCTGATGTACCTTATACGGCGATTCCCATGGAGCTCAGCCAGGGGTTTGTGGATAAGGACTTGAAAGTTTTGGTCTATACGGATCACCAACTGTTTGACAGGTATCACAGGTTCAGACTGAAGGACGGATTTAGAAAAAGTAAAGAAGCACTTACCATTAAAGAGATGATGTCTCTGGAGGTGGGTGATTTTGTGGTGCATATCGATCACGGGATTGGCGCGTTTTCAGGGCTACATAAGATTGAGGTCAATGGGAAGGAACAAGAGGCAATCAGACTTTCATATAAAGGAGGCGATGTGCTCTATGTGAGTATTCATTCGCTACATCGCATCTCAAAATTCACTTCCAAAGAAGGAACCAAACCCTCCGTGAATAAACTGGGTACAGCGACTTGGTCGAAAACAAAAGCAAAAACAAAGACACGTGTTAAGCAAATCGCTTACGATCTACTGAATCTCTATGCCCAACGAAAAGCGTCAGAGGGTTTTGCCTTTACACCAGACACGTATATGCAACACGAGTTGGAGGCCAGTTTTATGTTTGAAGACACCCCAGACCAAAACGCCGCGACGAAAGCCGTGAAAGAGGATATGGAAAAGGTCGTTCCTATGGATAGGCTTATTTGTGGGGATGTGGGGTTTGGGAAGACGGAAGTCGCAATACGCGCAGCTTTTAAAGCCGCCACGGATGGAAAACAAGTCGCGATACTTGTGCCTACCACCATTCTGTCAATGCAACATGCGCGGAGTTTTGCTCGGCGACTTAAGGATTTTCCTGTAACTGTTGACTATGTCAATCGATTTAAAACAGGCAAGGCTCTGAGCGAAACCCTCGCCAAAGTGGAATCTGGGGAGGTCGATATTTTAATCGGGACACATGCGCTTGTGGGTAAACGGATCAAGTTCAAGGACCTCGGCCTACTGATCGTTGACGAGGAACAGAAGTTTGGTGTGGGCGTGAAGGACAAACTGAAAACGATGCGTGCAAAC
>CAJXHE010000002.1 GCA_913051865.1 uncultured Flavobacteriales bacterium | reverse complement strand
CGAATCCCTGAGCTTCATACGCCCTAATTCTTTTTACAATCGCGTTGCAATGGCTGGCTCGTCTCTCCTCAACTTTGGCGCCACACACGAGTTCCAAGTGTACCCCACCTGGAAATTTCATCTTGGGTGTTTGAGAAAGTCCGTCGTAAACCTTAGTGAGTTCAGAAGGGAGGTGATTTCGCATTTCGCAAAACAATGTGTTATTCCATTTAACGATTTCACTTCCCGTGCGCCAATTGTCATCAAGATTATCTGAGAAACAATGATTCTTTAATGTATTCTCTGCATCAGACAATGCAATCCCTAAATTCTCACCTTGCAAAGCAGGCAAATCCATCAGTTGTTTGTAGTCACCGTTTCTCCATCTATAGATGGCCTGTTTGCCATCTCCAACGACCAAATTCTTTTGATCTTGTGCCAACGCGTGATCATATAAAACGACAATATTGTGCCACTGAGTGATCGATGTATCTTGAAACTCGTCCATAAAAATATGGGCGTATCGGCTTCCCAATCTTTCATATATAAATGGCGTTGGATTTTCTCGCACTATTTTTGAAATCATGGTGTGCATCGCACCAAAAGTTCGAACATTATTGTCGGTTTGGACTTTTTCAATCTCTTTGTGGAGTTGAGAAAGAGTTCCCATTAAATCGAGTCGTTTCAATAAATTTTTTGCTAACAAGTACGTCTTTCCTTCCTGTGTTTCGGGGAGCATTTTTATAGCTGCATCGTGCACATGTATAAGAAATGGGGCCAGACGCTGTGCCTTCGAAATTAATTCGTCAGACGCATTTTTTTTGAGCATTGCCTCTGGTTCTGTGAGGTGGCTTCGGATTCGACTTGATAATGTCTTCACTCTGCCCTTAGTGAACTTTTTAAGATTTCTAGGAACATCGCCATAGGCAAAATCCGAATCTGACATCTGGAGTTCAACGATGGCGGATTTGGCGACTTCAACGACTTCTTTTAAGTGAGATTCAGAGCCAGAAGTTGCCTTCCTTAAAGAGTTACTGATGTCTTTAAAGTCTTTGGGTGAAATGTCTTCAAAAGCTGCAATCACCTCTCGCATATTTTCTTTGACAACAGCTTTCCCTAATTCTTTTAATGGGTTCCGGACTCTTGCATCCTTATCCTCCGCTACTTGTTGATTTGCAAAACC
The DNA here is from genome assembly GCA_913051865.1 of uncultured Flavobacteriales bacterium. Lineage (GTDB taxonomy): Bacteria > Bacteroidota > Bacteroidia > Flavobacteriales_D > Sanyastnellaceae > UBA974. The sequence continues at coordinate 78,279 of CAJXHE010000002.1, read as the reverse complement.
CTCCAAAAGAAGAGACAAGGACTCATGTCCGTTGAGGCCAACTTTGTCTAAAAGCTGAGACACTGCATCATCAATAATCTTATCGGAGTCGAGTTCTACTCTAAAATCCTGATCTAACGCAAGATCTCTTGCAAAACTCCTGACCAAACGGTTTACAAAACTATCAATTGTCATGACAGCGATATCACTGTATCTGTGAAGCATCTCTTTGTGTAGATGGGCAGATCTTTTCACAAGTCTTTCTTCTGAAATCTGAAGATGATTAAGTAAATGCGCTTTCTTATCGCCTTTACCAGCAGATAGTTTCTCTAAATCTTCGAGTATTCTGCCCTTCATTTCAGCAGCAGCTTTGTTCGTAAACGTCAGTGCAAGAATGCTTTTAAATGCACCTTCCGCGTCACTTTTCAGAGCACATTCAAGATACCTCAGGACCAATCTATATGTCTTCCCAGAACCTGCTGAGGCTCTTACAACTTCAAAATTATTTGTGAGGCTAGTCATCAGATTCAAATATTACAACAAATTATGAGTAAAATCATCGCTTGGCATGCAACATTTTTCGAAATTTGCCGTCATTGTTATTGAAAAACGCATAGATATGAAATATAACATCCTACTCGTGAGTCTCACAGCAATTACAATGATCTTCATTAGCAGTTGCAATCCTGATGAAAATCCTGGCATTGTCGTTCTAAATACAGAATTGTCTTGGGCTGGAGAATCACTCTCTATTGGAGACACAGTCACTAATCAAATGGGGTATGATGTGCGCCCCTCAACACTTTCATGTTATATCAGCAATATTTCACTTCGTCTTGTATCGGGTGAATGGATTAATTCTGAATCCATTTCTCGTCTGGATTTCATGCCCAATTCGGCTGCTGCGAATGGGGTGTTCAACAAAAAAATGCTAAGATCAGGTAATGAATTCAATGCTTTAAGGTTTGATGTAGGTGTGCCATCTGAAATGAACTCAATGTCTTTAAATACTTCACTTGCCAGCGATGATCCACTAAGTGTGGAAGGGGCGGTCGGGATGACATGGGATATGATGGGCAGTTATTTCTTTGTGAAATGTGAAGGGAAATTGGCAGAAAACGAAGGCGGATTGATTCAAACGCCCTATACCTTTCATCCTGCATCAGATGCCCTCTACAGGACCGTCACATTAGATTTAAACGAAAGCATCGTTCTAAATAAAGATGAAACCATTGAGTTTATGCTTGATTTGGATTTACGCAAAGCGTTTGAAGGACCTTCAACCGAAGATAATCTCGATTTAAGTGATGTGGGCCATGCCATGGGACCCGTTGCAAAAGCAATCCAGTTTGTAGATAATTTTTCAACATCTTGGTCTATTAAATAGAAATTAATGGTTGTCATGACGCCTCAAATCGCATCAAAATACTTGATCTTAAGTGCTTTTGTGTTCTCCGCGATTGCTTCTGGTTGTGATTGTGGTGAAAAAACTTGGGAGGCAACCGCATATACCATAGACATTCCTCCTTTCTTCCCTCCCATGGATATCCCGGCAGACAACCCCATGACTGAAGAAGGAATACAATTGGGACGACTCCTTTTTTGGGAAACATCCCTGTCTTTAGACAACTCTATTACGTGTGGAAGCTGCCATGCACCTTCATCCAGTTTTTCAGACCCAAATCAATACAGTTCTGGGGTTAATGGAACACTCGGCGACAGAAATGCCAGTGTGATTTGCAATTTGGGATGGTCATCGTCTTTCTTTTGGGATGGAAGAGCCTTGACTTTAGAAGACCAAATACGTGACCCAGTTGAACACCCCCTAGAAATGAATGTTTCATGGGAAGTTGTTGTCACACGTTTGATGAATGACGATTTCGGAGAACTTGACTACCCACAATTGTTCTTCAATGCATTCGGAAGTGACAACATCACAGAGGATTTAGTTGTAAAAGCAATCGCTCAGTTTATTCGAACGATGATTAGTGCAGATAGTAAATTCGACAAATGGCGAAGAGGAGAAACAAACCTTACTGACAGCGAATATTTGGGATACCAGTTATTCCTCAAAGAAGGAGGAGATCCAGAAGTCAATCCAGGCGGAGAGTTTGGTGCTGACTGTTTTCATTGTCATGGAGAAGCTGGGCTACAATTTTCTGATTATTTATTCCACAACAACGGGCTCGATGCTTCTTTTGAAAATGACCCTGGCAGAGTAAATGTTACTGGATTTGTTTTGGATTCTGGTCTTTTTAAAACACCCACATTGCGAAATGTGGCCCTGAGTGCACCATACATGCACGATGGTCGTTTTACATCTCTTGAAGATGTCATTGAACACTACAACAGCGGAGGGGTCAGTTCATCAACGATAGATCCTTTTATGAAGTACACAACGGGGGGTTTAGCGCTTGCGCCGCAACAGAAAGATGCAATAATCGCTTTTTTACACGCTCTGACCGACACAACATTTATTCAAAACCCAAATTTCCACGATCCGCACTAGTAATTTTATAGGTTAGAAAACCGCTCTAAAACGTAACCTAGAGCAGGTAAAATCGTAAGAATTACTATGTATTGTCAAAAACTCCTCAGCATTGCGACAACCTTACTCCTCCTAACCCTAGTAGGAACAAGCGCTAACGCTCAATGTCACGACCTTTTAGATGCCGACGGTGTGGCATCTTCTTCCCCGACATGGTTTAGCTGTAATCCTGGTGATTATGATCTTTTCATACAAACATCGACCGAATGGAATGATGTCACTGTCAACTGGGGAGATGGTACATCGGATGAAAACATAGGGCTTTGGACCACTGGGAATTCGATTACACATACCTATCCTGATGTTTGGCAGGTATATACCTTGACATTTACAAGTGCCGATGGATGTGTCGTGACAGGAGAGTTTGTCAAAGAGGAATCCGTAAACCCATCCATTCAAATCCCTGAGGGTTGGGTAACCGATGCATGTGCACCAGCGACATTGTTCTTTTTAAATGCCTCTACAAACGTAAGTTCGACAACCACATTTACATGGGAATTTGACGACGGTGTGACAGAGAGTTTTGACGCAACAAATGCAGGAGGAACTGTTCCTCACGACTACTCAGTAGGTTCTACAGGATGCAACAGAGAAGTGACGCTGTCAGCAACGAACGCTTGCAGGAATCACGAGTTTGGCGCTGGGGCAAGTGTGACGATTGACTACATCAATATTTGGGATTTGGACAATGCTGCGATTGGAGCATCTTCAACGCAGCTTTGTTACCCCGACACGACTGTACTTCTTTCAAATAATACCGAGAAGAATTGCACCGCGAATGGCAATACAACACAGCGGTTTGAGAAATGGAATTTTGGAGACCTCGACAACAATGGCTTGGATGACATTATCGATTGGAGACCTTGGACTTCATCAACACCCTTCGAGCTCGATCTGCCAGGAATAGGAACGTACTATGTCATGCTCTACGATTCAAGTTATTGCGGCATCGACTCTACTCAAATAGAACTCATCGTAAGAGCTCCGCTTTCTACAAACCTGACAGGACCAAACCAAGTTTGCGAAGGTCTTCCGGCAACTTTTATACAAGACGAAACTGAAGCCACCGCATTTTACTGGAATTTCAATAATGGAGTCGGCCAGTGGTATCCTGGAGGGTCACCCTCTTTGACATGGACTTTTAATAACCCTGGCAACTACAATGTTTTGGGAGTCGTCGCGCTTGCAGATCAGGCATTGTCTTGTCAAGATACAGCACGATTTGAAATCCAGGTTAAATCTTCTCCTCAGGTGATCATTGAATTGTCCCAAACAGAAGGATGCGATTCATTTTCTGCCATTGCACAAGAAATAAGTGGTGAGGGTGTCAATTATGACTGGACTTTTAATGTCGCCCCTGGAACACATAGTGGAACGAGCACTCCTGAACTCTTTTTCGATGCGCCAGGCTCCTATGTTGTGGGACTTGAAGTCACGGGGGCAAACGGATGTGTTCGAGCAGCCAATGTGACTCCAGAAGTGTTTGAAAGCCCTTCTGCAGACTTCATTAACGGCGTGGTGTGTGAGGGAGACACAACATCCTTTACTGACCTTTCTTTGGCGGCAGGTGGTGACCCAATTTTAGCTTGGGCTTGGGCTTTCGGTGATGGCAACCAATCTGAAGACCAACACCCAATGCACTTCTATAATTCTCCAGGTGAATTTAATGTAAGTCTAGAAATCTCGACCGAACATTGCAACAATGTCATCAATACGAATATTGAAGTCGAGCCTGCACCCGCCATTACCGCATCCTCTGATGTGACAGATGGCTGTACGCCGTTGCTCGTGAACTTTGAGGCATTGGGTCCTGTGGATGCAAATGTGGTTTGGACATTCGGAGACGGATTGGGGTCTGATGAATCTGTCATTTCTCATACATACCTGAGCCAAGATATCTTAGGGACAACATTTCTTGCAATCGCAAATGCAACCAGCCCATTCGGATGTATTTCACGCGACACGATCCAAGTCGCTACACTGCCTGGTGCACAAGCCTCCTTCTCGGCTTCTGCACCTTCATGTGCACCTATGGAGACTACATTTACAAACAACTCATCAAATTCAATTTCATATGCATGGGACTTCACTGACGGTGTCACGAGTTTAGAGGATGCACCGTTACATACGTTTGAAAATACAACTGGTTTTCTTGAGACCTTTCCTGTAAGGCTTATTGCTATAGCAGAAAACGGGTGCAATGACACTACGGTTGTCGGTGTATCCGTTTACCCAGAGGCCTTGTTCGATTTCATTTTACCAGAGGATGAAGGTTGCTCTCCTTTTGCAATCCAAATGCCATCTCTAGGTGGAGCACAAGATATTATTTGGAGTTTTGGTGATGGCTCACCTGACTCTAACATTCCAATGAATACACACCTTTACACCAACGAGACGGCATTTGCCGAAACACATATTTTACATGTGGAAGGACAGTCTAATTTCGGATGTGTTGGTGAATACAGCACAGAAGTAACTGTAAATCCACAGCCAATTGCACAATTTTCAGCAGACATTCATGTGGGATGTGCACCTCTTTTGGTGAATTTTTCAGATAACAGTGAAAGAGCCATCAATCACACATGGATCTATGGGGATGGTGGTGAGGAAAATGGTTTTGGAGGTACTTCACATGAATACACTTTCAATCATCAAGGGATGAATACCGCAATTCGGGAAGTCACACTCGTGGTAGAAGGTGTGGGTGGATGTGTCGATACTGAGGTAGTGGCTGTCGAACTATACCCAGAGGTTGTCGCCGATTTTCTAGTTCCACCTTCATCTTGTTCTCCCTTAAATGTCTTATTTGTCAACCAAAGTTTAAATTCAAATGCAGGTTTTACTTGGGATTTTGGAGATGGGTCTCCTGAATCTCCTGCCGATCAGCCGACGCACCTATTTGTAACACCTGGGTTTTCTGACACAACATTCACAGTCACATTACAAGGTGAGAGCGTGTATGGTTGTACTGGGAGCAAATCTGTGGAATTAGAAGTTCTTGCAACACCAGTTGCAGATGTAGAAATTGCAAATATGATTGGATGCTATCCGTTGGAGGTGACGTTTACAAATGCTTCTCAAGGAGCTGACAACATCGAATGGTATTATGGAACAGGTGAAATCTCGAATGAGGACGCGACAGAACATGTGTTTAATTACTTTAACCCTTCAAATGAACCCGTCACCTACACTGCGATTCTTACAGCAACCACAAACAGTGGATGTTCGGCTCAAGATCAAGTGCAGGTAGAAGTGCTTCCTGAAATAGAAGCAGCGTTCGATGTTCCGCAACAAGGCTGCTCTCCTTTTGAGGTTTCCTTCCTAAACTCAACATCTGGAGCCTCTGTATACAATTGGAATTTCGGGGATGGTTTACAAAGCAATACATTCGAACCAACACATACATTCACGACACCTTTTGCAGATCAGGACACCACGTTCACGATTTCTCTCGCGGTAACATCAACATTCGGATGTACAGATACCATTCGTACAAATATTGAAGTTTATGCTGCGCCGCATGCCGGGTTCATGGTTACTCCGATCATTCAAACATACCCAAATACTACTGTAGAGATTGAAAATGTAACACTGGCCGGAGGATCAAGTTCAAACATGTGGAACTTCGGTGATGGAACAGTCAGCGTAGATGCAGAACCAGGAAGTCACACTTTTGAGACCTGGGGAAGCTACAATATTGCGCTTGACGTCAACAATGGATTTTGTGGTGACAATGCATCCCAAAACGTTAAGATTTTACCGCCCACACCTGAAATAAGCTTTTTGGGAGGAGGTGAAGGGTGCGCACCATTGAAAATAGATTTTACAAATTTCTCACAATATGCTGAGGAATATCGTTGGGATTTCGGTGACGGAACGACCCATGCTGCGGAACATCCTTCGCATACATATGAGCAACCTGGCACATACGATATCAAGCTTGAAGTCTATGGATATGAAGGGACGGTTCTGGAAGACACTCACTACGCTACTGTCGTCGTTTATCCGAAAGCACAAGCCGCATTTACACTTTCTCCAACTGAGGTTTTTGCGCCAGGAGAGCCGGTTTATCACATGAATTTATCGGCTGACGCATCAGAATTTGTTTGGTCTTTCGGTGATGGAACTACATCTACAAGTGAACACCCCATTCATGAGTATACCGGTGAGGGAGTATATACTGTTTCATTAACAGCGGATAACGAATGGGGATGTTCAACCACATTCACATTGGTTGATGCAATACTCGCCAAACCAGGCGGGGAAATGACCTTTCCAACAGCCTTTACCCCACTTAGTGGTGGTGGTAGTGGAGGTATGTATGATCCTCAGGCTTATGACAACAATGTGTTCCGCCCACTACATGCAGGAATCATTGAGTATGAACTCTTTGTGTTCAATAAACTTGGCGAACAGATTTTCTACTCTTCAGATGTCAACATTGGATGGGATGGATATGTGAATGGTGAACTTTCACCTCAGGATGTTTATGCGTTTAAGGCGGTTGCATTACTAAGTGATGGCAGGAAATTACAGAGAGCAGGGACAGTGACTTTACTGGCAAAATAACCCCCTATAAATTGTAACCTTTGGTCGTCTAGAGACGTATTAAAGGATATGAGATTCTTCCTTCACTTAAATCCTAAAGGTATATTTATTGCTGCAATGACTGTGATGGCATTTGCCTGGGGCGCATCTTCTTTGAAGGCTCAAGACATGCATTTCACACAGTACAATGCCGCTCCGACTTCGATAAACCCAGGATATGTAGGATCGACAGGGCAGGCAAGAGCCGTGACATTATACAGAGCACAATGGGCAAGCTTGCCGCAAGCATACACAGGATTTCAAATTGCTTACGACAGACCCACTTTTGATCACAATGGTGGAATTGGTGTTCTTATCAGCCACGAAGAGGCGGGAGCTGGCGCTTTACGTTCTTCCCGTGTTGCCTTTCAATATGCATATGAATTCCAGCTTGGACCGCGCACATTTATTCGACCCGCGCTACAAATCGGACTCGTAAGTCGATCCGTGAATTTAAATGCACTTACATTTATGGATCAGCTTCTTCGCAATGATGCGTCGACGACACTTGAGCAAGGGTTAGGAACTGGAAAACAGTATATAGATATGGGATCTGGATTCCTGATCGTGAGTCGGAAGTCTTGGTTTGGACTATCTGCCGACCATCTGAATACACCCAATCACAGTATCAGTCATGAGTATGCAGAGAAATTAGAAATGAGGTTGTCCGCGCATGGTGGAGGGCGGATGTCACTGAAACGAGGACCTAAGGCCAAGCATACAAAGGATATCGTATTCGCCTTCAATTACACAAATCAAGGGTTATTCGACCAACTAGATTTGGGGGCATACTACGACTTGAATATCATGACCGTTGGGGTTTGGTATAGAGGTATTCCTGTGTTACAACATGCTGCAGATGGATCAATTGACATAGACGCAGTAAGTTTCGTATTCGGATTCGGAAATAAAATGTGGAGAATGGGATACAGTTACGATCTTACTTTGAGTAAACTTGGCATTGCAACATCTGGAGGCTCACATGAGATTTCATTAAAATACCTTTGGGATGTGCGTAAAAAAGATGGCCCTCCTACCTACCATCCTTGCGTCGATTATTAAGGCTAAATCATCCCAATTTGGTTGACTTCAGGCTCAAGCTTAATCCCAAATTTCTTTTCTACACTTGTCATGATATCTGTTGCGAGTAGCCATATTTCACGGCCGCTAGCCCCCCCCCTATTTACAAGCACCAATGCTTGTTTGTCATGTACGCCATGCGTCCCTCTGCTATGTCCTTTCCAACCTGCTTGGTCAATTAGCCAACCCGCAGCCAATTTGACAGTCCCGTCTGTTTGAAGGTAGTTGGGGATCTCTGGATAGTTAAGTTTTAGCGCCGAAAACAAGTTATGATCAATCACAGGGTTTTTGAAAAACGAGCCTGCATTCCCAAGTATGTCTGGATTGGGAAGTTTAGAATTTCTAATTGTCACCACGGCATTTGCCACGTCAGTGTGGGAGATCTTGTGCTTCGATATTTTCGAGAGTTCTGTTTCTAAGGCGCCATAGCCTGTTTTCAATTCAGATTGCCGATCCAGTCTAAAGGCAACCCTCACAATCACCCACTTGCCTTTTTCATCTATCTTAAATATCGACTCACGGTAGCCAAATTTGCAATCCTCTAGATGAAATTTAACGCATTCACCACTTTCAATATTAATGGCTTCAAGCCAAGAAAAAACATCTTTAATCTCTACGCCGTAAGCGCCAATATTCTGCATGGGACTTGCGCCAACACACCCAGGTATAAGGGCGAGGTTTTCTAACCCTCCCCATCCGTTCTCAAGCGTATGCATGACGAAATGATGCCACATCTCTCCTGCCTCAGCGACCACCTCTAATACCCTGCCATCATCATTCAGAACGTCAATTCCTCGGCTCGCAATTTTAACAACAAGACCCTCGAAATCAGAATGGAATAGCATATTGCTTCCTCCACCTAAAATCAAAATATTCAGACCTTCTTCTTTCGCAAAAGTGAGCGCATCCCGAACCTGATTGTCATCTTTCACTTCGATATATCGACTTGCCATGGCCGGAACGTGAAATGTGAGTTCGTGGGTTATATCGACATCTGTGATAACTTTCAAAAAGGTATGGTTTGGTTGAGCCGAGATGAATCTAACAATGTGTTCATTTTTGTAGTAATATCGTTTGTTAAAACTACAATACAAATGGTAAAATCTTTACATTCGCAGAGTGACTTTAGAAACATCAAATAATACAATTCGCAAACGTGCCTTAAGTTTTATGGCGCAAAGCGAATGGAAGGCAGCGTTAATCGATTGGAATATTTGGTTTTCATCGACTGAAAAAGTCAATTTTGACCCCAATGCGTTCCACGACAGGGCAATCTGTAAATTTCATACAGGCGCTATCGCGGAGGCCATTGAAGACCTCAACGAAGCCGCAACTTTACAACCTGATTATAGCTACAGATTTGCGTCTAGGGGTTGGATGAAACAAGCTGCAGGTGATACAGACGCAGCCATAGAGGACTATAAACATGCCATTGAACTCGATCCTGAAGATACAATTGCACACAACAATCTGGGGCTTCTAGAGGAGGCAAAGGGCTATAAAGCCCAAGCTCAAGAAAGGTTTAGAGTGGCTGACGAGTTGCAGGAAATACTCAAGCAAACTGAGATTGACGCTGAAGATAAAGTTGAGGTTGCCGTGGATGTTCAGGTTCAAGAAGTCGTTGACGCAGAAGTTGGTACGAACGCTCCAAAGAAGGATACGGTCTCAACACCGAAAAATTCACTCTGGGGAGAAATGAAATCGGTGTTTACAGATCATGAATCTCGGAAACTTTGGTGGAAATTTATCCGCAATGGTTTTACCTTGAAGGATTGAATAGGACATCCCGATCTTGAACAAAATCCCCGCAATCACACTTGGCTCACAAACGTTTCTAGAAGACGTTGCAAACATCCTTTGCCAGCATGAATCTCCTGAGAAATGTGCAGTCGTGCTGCCTAGTTTTAGGGCAGTAAATGCCTTTAAAAGGGCATTCGCAAAAGTTGTCGGCAAGCCATGTCGCATGCCTAAGGTGATGACCCTGGGCGCATTTATGGAGGGAGATAAAGCATTCTCCATGGCTGAAAACTTAGAAGTCCTTGCCAGGCTCTATGCCGTCCAAGTTAATTTACCAGAAGGAAGAGATGGCTTTTCATCGTTTTTAAACTGGGGGCCTATAGCCTTGTCGGATTTCCACGCCATTGACCATCATTTGAAAGATGCATTGGCTGTATTTAAAAACCTCAGGGATATAAAAGAAATCGAAGAATGGAGTTTTGCGCCAGACAAAAAACTCACTGATGACCAAATCATTTTTATGAAGCAGTGGGATCGACTCCCAAACTTATATACGAAATTACATGAGGTTCTTAGAGAAGAGGGCCTTGTGACCAAGGCAAAACTGAGCCGAAAAGTTGCAGAGGAGGGAAAGACGGATGGGTACGACATGGTCTATGCTGCAGGTTTGGCAGCACTAACTGGAAGTGAACTTTTGTATATCAAGAAATGGCACGCATCGGGGAAATTATGCTACTTGCCCGATGCAGATCGCTTTTATGTGGAAGATGGACAAATGGAAGCGGGTTATTTCATCCGCGATATTCACCGTGACATTAAAAGCGCTGCGAATTTTATCAAATCAAGAATTCAAGACAAGGCACCTAAAATAAAGATTGTCGAATGTAGCAGTGTCATGAGTTCATGTCAGTATGTTAGGCAAATTGTATCTGACCTTTCAGATGATGAAAAGGGAAAAACGGTCATTGTCGTGCCCGAAGCATCGACCCTGCCAATGCTTTTACAAGCCCTGCCATACTGTAAAGATGGTTACAATGTTACCATGGGCTTAAGCATTCGAGAAACGCCGATACACCCATTCATACATCTTATAAATCGCATGACCACACGAAAAGGTCAGGCGTGGAGATATGAAGATTTGATGGCACTTTCGAGTCAACAGATCGCAAATGATTACCGAAAAGATGCTGCACATACGCTTCATATACTCGCAGAGAAACACGCGGTTTGGGTCAGTGACGAACTCCTAAAAGAAGTGTCAAAAGGCCCCTTTTATGCTTTTGTCTCAGACCTAAAGTCATTAAAAACAAACCAAGCAGACACATACCTAGAAGCGCTTGGTGTTTGGACTGAAAAACTTGGCGGACAATTAGCGCATGAAGAAAATCCGTGGGTAAAGGCGGGGTGGAATTGTGTAAGACGTGTGGTAAGTGTCATGAGACGGTTGCAATCCAAGCACAATCCTTGCAAAACCTCGGAGGATGTGAGAATGCTTATGCAGAAATTACTAAGTATAGAGAAAGTTAATTTACTTGGAGAGCCTGCAAAAGGTTTACAGATCATGGGGCTTACCGAAACCCGTGCACTTGACTATGACAGGGTAATTGTTCTTGATTGCAATGAGGGGGCGATGCCTAAACAAGAGATTATTGACAGTTACATCCCCGCCGACCTTCAAAACAATTTGGGTTTCCCCGGAAGACACGAACGAGAAGCCGCATATGCATATAGCTTATATCGACTGTTAAATAGATCGACAGAGATACATCTACTTCACAGAACCGGAGGCAAGGATGGCGTAGAAGCTAGCCGTTATATCCTGCAGTTAAAAAAACATTTCGAGACTGAGCGCTTGACATTCAACATGCCGCTTCCAGATGAAAGGCCAGAAATTCCAAAACTGGAATTAAATGACTTTATGAAGGAGAGGTTTAACACCTGGATGGGAAATGGAATGTCACCGTCTGCAATCAATAAAATGCTCACCTGTGAACGTAATTTTACATATCGATATTTATTGAAGTTGTCTGAACCAACAGATTTAGAAGAGAGCATACAAAGCAACACTCTGGGGTCCATCGTACATAAAGTCTTTGAAGAAGGGCTTAAAAAAACAGCCCTGAATATTACTCTGAAAGCGTCACATCTTAAAGAAATACTCTCGCAAGTAAACGAATTATTGGCTGATGCAATTGCCGAAGAGTATAAATATGGACCATCGGACAGAGGAGAGAATTTTTTACTTATTCGCTCCGCGAGATCTACGATTAAAAAAATACTTACACGTGAAATATCAGAGTTAAATAATGATGGGAGTACAATCACCATTACGGGATTGGAAGAGAAGATTGACGCAACCTACACCTTAAAGGATGGGAGAGAAATAAAATTTTTCGGGATGGCAGATCGGGTTGAGAAAATCGATGGGGTGACCCGTGTCGTAGATTATAAAACAGGACAAACAACACAATCAGAACTGAATTTGAAAGATTCAAAATCAGGAGATTGGGATGGTGAAGATGGTAAATTGAATCGAGGCAAAGCAGGAAAAGCACTTCAACTTATGGTCTATTGTGCGATGCTCTTGAAGAGAAATGAGAATTTAGACGTTGTGAATGCGGCAATACGCTCGGGGAGAAATGTACACTCAGGATTGCTAACTCTGACGATCAATGACAGCAAAGACATTACAAAAGATGATGTTAATCGCTTCTTAGATTGGATCGGAATGAGACTCGCTGCGTTTCGTGAAAATGGGAAGAAAATATCTCACAATGAAGATTCGCATTATTGCGAATATTGTGTGGTGCTTGATCCTCCCGTAATTTCGTATTAGCTTGAATCACGCAAAGGAAAATAAAAAGGTACTGATCATTACGTATTACTGGCCACCATCTGGGGGAGCAGGTGTACAACGCTGGTTGAAATTTTCAAAATATCTAAATAGCTTCGGATGGGACCCTGTTATTTTCACACCAGAAAACCCAGATGTTCCGGTTGTAGATCCAAGCTTGTTAAAAGAAATTCCAGATGGCGTCACCGTACTGAAATTACCCATATTTGAGCCATCTAGAGTTGTCTCTGTAATAGGAGGACGTAAATCAACAGGACGTACAGGCGCAGAAAACAAAAAGGGTGGAAATAAATCCCTGATCAGCGAATTTACAAGATGGGTAAGGGGAAATATCTTCATCCCCGATGCAAGATCAGCGTGGATTCGGCCTTCCTCAAAATTTCTAAAAAAATGGCTTTCAAAGCACCATGTTGATGCAATTATATCCACTGGCCCCCCGCACAGTATGCACCTCATCGCATTGAACGTGAAACAGTCTTTCCCCGATTTAATATGGCTTACTGATTTCCGAGACCCATGGTCAGACATGGACTATTTGGACGAATTTAAAATGGGTGCGAGAGCTCGGAAAAAACTAGTGGAAATGGAACGTCAAGTGGTGAGAAACTGCGATCACATCCTCATCAATTCTCCATCTGTCGCAAATTCACATCTAGAAATTTTAGATAAAAACAAGCATACCTTAATACCAAACGGTTGGGATAGTAATGATTTTGAAAACATCTCAGTTGTCTCTGAAAAAAGAAAACACTTCCGGATAGGTCATTTTGGGGCATTATATGGTTCGAGGAACGCTCCGGGGCTTTGGAAAGCTGTAACGAGATGGAACTCTGAGCAAGAGATGAAAATCGAAATCGTACTCGTGGGAAGTATCGGCGAAGACGTTCGCAAGGCTATGGAAAACACGGATTTTATAAAACACTTGCCAGGCGTCAATCACAGGGAAGCCATTCAAGAAATGATGAATTGTGATGCACTTCTATTGGTCCAAAACAACACCGATCCTGCAAGGAAATGTACGCCAGGAAAGGTGTTTGAGTACATCGCGACTCAAAAGCCAATCGTGTCGATTTGTAACAGTCCGAGTGATTTATCTCAGCGTTTAACCGAGTGGGGACTTCCGTTTTGCGATCACAATGATGACGCAGCAGCATATGAAATGCTACACAATGTCATTGTTGATGATGGGACAAAAAAGATAGATCCTTCGCCATATGAGAGAAAAGCATTAACAAAAGAACTCTCGGAGCTCCTAGATAAGCTTACCTAATCCTTGACGCGGAGCCAATCCTGTGTTCTGAAAATAAACCAGATATATCCGCGAACTTTAAGGACATCCGTATCTCCATCTGCGAACCACATTTCGCAATCGTATATCGATCCTTTCTTTGGATCACATATCGTTCCTTCCTCCCATTCCTGAGACTCTCCTTCTGCAAGGACCATGTTCCTCACAATCTCCATTCCAAGGGCAGGAATATCTTTTCTATCATCTTCACACAGATCACATATTGGGTTTTGATCTTCCTCCGGAAGTCTGAAAAGTTCTACGATTGTGCCATAAAATTGACCATCTCTTTCAGTGATCTCAACGACACTTTTGATTCGACCCGTTTCATCGTCTATCGTTTTCCAAAGCCCCTCAATTGAGGTTTGGGAAAAAGAAAAAGCAGAAATCAGCAACAGGGAGCTTAACAAAGGGATTTTCTTTAATATCATCATATCGCTAATTACGTGATTTTCGATTTTGTTTGCAAGTTGCTTCGTGCTTCATTTCTTGCTTTATGAATACTGACATTGAATTCAAACCCCAGCAACAAGATTGAACTGTTCGCATTGATCCATACCAATAACAACAAGAAAGTACCTAAAGACCCATAAAGCCTATTAAAACTATCCAGATACAAAATGAAATATCCAAAGCCAAGGGAAAGAAAGACGATAAGTAAAGTGGTCATTGTCGCACCCGGAGTGAACGTTCGCCATTTATCTCTTTCGCTGTTGCCAAAATGATAGAGCAAAGAAACTGAGAAATAAACGAGGATAAGCGAAAGTGTCCATCGGGCAGCATTGAGCCAAGGAACCAGTCCACCCGGAAGCCATCCATTTGAGGACACCCAAGTCAATGCTTGCCCACTAAAACCAATGAGCAAGACGGCGACACCAAGCATAAATACAAGAATAACAAGAAGCAACAGAGATAACAAAGAGTATATGAACGCATTCCCTTTTTTATCTAACAGATAGCTTGCATTAAACCCTGCAAGAATCGCATTTACACTGTTAGAAGCATACACAACGGTAAGAACAAATCCTATTGAAAGCACAGACCCGTGACTTTTCTCAAGTAAATCACTGACCGTCAGTTCAAAAAGACTGACTGTTTCTCCTGGAAAAAAAAGAAGCAAGGCATCCAGAACAGCATCAGGCTCTAACGGCGTATGAGGCAGCACACTGAGCAGTAGAATCATGGCTGGGAAAAATGCCAGTAGAAGACGAAAGGAAATTGATGCTGCCCGAATTGAGACCGATCCATTTATTAATCCAAGCCCAAAAAACCTCAATACATCATAGAGGGTCATTCCCTCAACACCCCATGGCGTTTTTGAACGTAAAAATTTCTGAGTATTGATGACCAATCGGAGATTCTTAAGCCTAAACAAGAAAGGATTCTGTGATTTTGGGTTGGGCGTGCTAGACATTTGGCGAACTTTTTAAACTCAAATCTAAACTTTTGACTGAATGCGTCATGTAGCCCATACTGACAAAATCCACTCCCGTTTCTCCATACCCATTGAGGTTCTCTGGAGTGATACCACCTGAAGCTTCTAAGGTCACAAGATGCCCATAACTTTCAACCGCTTCTGCTACTTTATCCGGCCCGAAATTGTCTAATAAAATTCTCTCGATGACAATCCCTGCTTTTTGTGAAGCGGCAATGGCATCTTCGATTTCTTGGAAAGACCTCGTCTCAATGACAAGAGGTAAAACTGTCAACGCATCATCTCGGGTTTTTTGATAGTCAGCCACTTTTTTAAGGGCTTCAGTCATACCACCTGCATAATCTACGTGATTGTCTTTTAGCAGAATCATATCGTAAAGTCCCATCCTGTGATTGACTCCACCCCCAATGCTGACAGCCCATTTTTCAAATCCTCTCAATCCAGGAGTTGTCTTCCTGGTATCTAAAACTTGGGTGTTCGTGCCATCAAGGATTTGAACGATCTCTGCAGTCCTGGTTGCGATCCCACTCATGCGTTGCATGAAATTCAAGGCCAAACGTTCTCCAGAGAGAATACTTCTGGCCGATCCGTGCAGCTCAATCACCACATCTCCTGACTTGACCGGTGCGCCATCTTTTACGAAAGTCTTAAATGCAAGACTAGAATCTATTTGGTGAAACACCTCCTTTGCCACTTTAATACCTGCAATAACACCTGCTTCCTTTGCAAGTATGTATCCTTTTTCAATCAAATCCTCTGGAACACTCGATTCAGAAGTAACGTCTCCAGATCCTAAATCCTCTTTCAGAGAATAGGTAATAAAACTCTTCATATCATCATTCAGCATGGTGCGAAGATAATACCCTACAAACCTTAACTTCACGGCGTGCAGATATCAATTATAGCAACGGGCAAGACAAATGCAGTTTGGATTAAGACTGGGATAGAAGAATATGCCAAAAGGATGGTGCGATATGGCCGTTTTTCCTTTATTGAGACCGCAAACCTTAAAAATAAATTCGCAAAGGCTGATTCAAAAAGAGTCATGAAGGAGGAAGCAATTCTTCAAGAAAAAGCGTTAGAAGGCGTGGATTATTTAATCCTTCTAGATGAACACGGAAAAGTCTACGGATCAATGGACTTTGCCAAGCACCTTGAAAAATTACAGGTGAGAGGACTCAAACATATTGCTTTTTTAATCGGCGGACCCTATGGATTTGATCCTTCGATACAGCGCAAAGCAAATGAGAAATGGGCCTTAGGGCCCTTGACATTCCCTCATCAACTCATCCGGATATTCGCTGTTGAACAGCTCTACAGGGCGCATACAATCCTTAAGGGAGAGCCTTATCACCACCCCTAGCATAAAAGAGATTCTTACTGAGCTAGGATAGTCACGTGATTTTTGAGCACTTCAACCGTCCCTCCTTTCACATTGAACGACAATTCCTCCTTGTCAGTCCTCACGGTTATTTCACCTGATGCAAGTGTCGTCACTAAGGGAGCGTGATTGCTCAAAATCCCAAGACTGCCACCGATACCAGGAAGCCCTACATAGCTGGCTTCTCCATTAAAAAGATGCTTGTCCGGTGTAAGAATATCTACTGTCATCTTTAAGCAGTTTCTGCGAGCATTTTCTCTCCTGCAGCAATCACATCCTCAATGGTTCCTTTGAGGTTAAACGCCGCCTCTGGATATTGATCTAATTCACCGCTAAGAATCATATTAAATCCCTTAATGGTGTCCTCAAGAGGAACAAGAACGCCTTCAATTCCCGTAAATTGAGTCGCAACATGGAAGGGTTGAGAAAGGAATCGGCTAATACGACGCGCACGGTTTACCGCTTGCTTGTCCTCCTCCGAAAGCTCATCCATTCCTAGAATTGCAATAATATCCTGAAGTTCTTTATATCGTTGAAGAATCTGCTTCACATTCTCTGCACAGTCATAGTGTTCTTGTCCGACAGTTTCTGGATTGAGTATCCGAGAGGTAGAATCGAGTGGATCCACCGCTGGATAAATACCGAGGGAAGCAATCTTACGAGAAAGAACGGTCGTTGCATCTAGGTGAGCAAATGTCGTTGCTGGCGCAGGGTCTGTCAAATCATCCGCAGGCACATAGACAGCTTGGACAGATGTAATCGAACCTCTCTTTGTTGACGTAATTCTCTCTTGCATCACACCCATCTCTGTAGCGAGCGTAGGTTGGTAACCAACAGCAGATGGCATACGACCTAAAAGAGCCGAAACCTCAGATCCAGCTTGAGTAAAGCGGAAAATATTGTCAATAAAAAATAGAATGTCGCGTCCTCCAGATTCTTCATCACCATCACGGAAATATTCTGCAACAGTAAGACCTGAAAGCGCAACTCGAGCACGCGCTCCAGGAGGCTCATTCATTTGTCCAAATACAAGTGTCGCTTGAGAATCCTTAAGTTCTTCTTTATCTACTTTAGAAAGGTCCCAGCCTCCAGCTTCCATGCTTTCTACGAATGCCTTTCCGTACTTAATGACACCAGACTCTATCATCTCACGAAGAAGGTCATTTCCTTCACGTGTACGCTCACCTACACCAGCAAATACTGAGATACCCTCGTATCCTTTAGCAATGTTATTGATAAGCTCCATGATCAGGACTGTCTTACCTACACCCGCTCCACCAAACAATCCGATTTTACCACCCTTTGAGTAAGGGTCGATAAGGTCAATGACTTTAATTCCAGTTAACAAAACTTCTGTAGAAGTAGAAAGATCTTCGAACTTTGGGGCAGGCTGATGGATGTTACGTCCTCCAGCTTTGCTGACTTCTCCAATGCCATCAATGGCATCACCAACAACGTTGAAGAGCCTTCCTTTAATGTCATCCCCAACAGGCATTTGAATTCCACTACCTTTTGCAGTAACCTTCATCCCACGGCTAAGTCCTTCGGTAGCGTCCATAGAAATAGCTCTAATGGTATCTTCTCCGATGTGCTTTTGGGTTTCTAAAATCACTTTAATGCCGTCACCTTCAACCACGAGGGCATCAAGAATGTTAGGCAATTCAACTCCTTCTGGAAAGCGAACGTCTACGACTGGTCCGATAACCTGTGATACGACTCCTTGTTGTGTTGACATAGTTTTGTGTCTGGATTGTGTAATCGAGTGCAAAAATACAACACGAGAAGTGGATTTCAAGCATAGAAGAACATAACTTTAAGCATAACTTTACAACCTTGAAAGTATACCACCTCACAGACGGGATTAAAATAGCAAAACCCATCGTATTAACGATTGGAACTTTCGATGGTGTACACGCCGGACATCGGGCCGTTATAAGCGTTTTGGAACAAAAAGCGAACGAGATAGGGGGTGAAACTGCACTGCTTACGTTCCATCCACACCCAAGAGTTGTTCTTCATCCGCATAACCACAAATTAAAATTATTAAATTCACAGGAGGAAAAAATCAAACTTTTAGGGAATGCTGGTCTTAATCATTTAATCATGGCGAGATTTGACAACAATTTAGCGAGATTAACACCTTTAGAATATGTGCGTGGACTTTTGGTTGAGGGGATTAGGCCCGCAGAAGTCGTCATCGGGGATGACCACCGATTTGGCAGGAATCGAGAAGGATCATTTGATGATTTAAAAGAAATGGGTGTGATGTTCGGATTTGGCGTTACTGCCTTAGATGCTGAAAAGGTTAGCAACGTGAGAGTAAGCTCTACAAAGATTAGAAAGGCAATCTATGAGGGTGAAGTAGGCTACGCAGGAAGGTTGCTATCCCACCTTTTCCCAATGTCAGGGCGCGTTGTAAAAGGGGATCAAATTGGGAGAACACTGGGTTTCCCAACAGCGAATCTTCAATTAAAAGATGAATTAAAAATTGTGCCTGCGAAAGGAGCATATGTCGTTTGGGCAAAAGTCGAGGATGGAGATTGGATGCCGGGAATGTTAAATATTGGAAATCGTCCAACAATGAACGCATCTGATGACACGATCGAATTACATATCATAGGATTTGATGGTGATTGTTACGGGAAACGTATTGACGTTCAATTTGTAGACCGGCTTAGAGAGGAACAGAAATTTTCTGGACATGATGAATTAAAAGCCGCGCTAAATAATGACAAATTAAAGGCGATGTCAATCCTTGCAGACACGAAACCTCCTCAACAATGAAGCGCGCTTGGTTTCTTGGGACTGTGGTGTGGTTATTCAGTGTTGTCATTTGCTTTCCCCAAATGCAAGCCCCCATGTATGAATCTATCGAAGATGCACAAATAGCATCAGAAAATGGAATGCTGGTCACACGGCTTGACTTAACAAAACAAAAGCTTAGCAAGGTCCCAGAAGAAATTAAGGCATACAAAGACCTTGTGGAACTTCGCTTGGATAAAAACCGAATCGTTTCAATCCCTTCTTGGATCTCAGAACTCTCCAAATTGGAACTGTTCTCTGCTGAACGTAATAAACTAGATGAATTCCCACTGGCCATTTTGACATTAGATAAATTAAGGCTCGTCTATTTAGGTGATAATTTAATATCGGATATACCCATAAATATTGATCATTTGGGCAATCTCGAATGGCTTGGGCTTTGGTCTAACCTTATCAGGAACTTTCCAGCTTCGCTAAGCAACATTCAAAACCTAAAGACCTTAGATCTTCTGCATAATGACATGACATACCTTGAGCAAACATGGTTGCGGGAACTTCTCCCTGATGTTGCATTAGAAATGTCTGAACCATGTAATTGTATGTTCGATGAGTAGCCCTGAAAAAGTATTAAAAGTCGAACATAAGCCACTTCGGATCGTACTCACTGGTGTAGAGAATTCTGGCAAGTCA
Organism: uncultured Flavobacteriales bacterium; assembly: GCA_913051865.1. Classification (GTDB taxonomy): domain Bacteria; phylum Bacteroidota; class Bacteroidia; order Flavobacteriales_D; family Sanyastnellaceae; genus UBA974. The sequence continues at coordinate 57,937 of CAJXHE010000002.1, read as the reverse complement.
ACGTTAATTAAGCCACTCGCCGAACGATTCAACTGGCCTTATATCCTAGAACTATGCCGGGAAAATAAGGAAGTGTTACACGGAGAGGAAACATTCAAAACCTTGCAGGAATTAAACATCCTCAATGAAAATGAGGTTGCGAAGCTCCTCTCTCATACAAATGCAAAAGGAATCTTTTGCGATACTGGCATACTCGCGTTAGATGTTTGGTCTGAACTCGTGTTCGGCAAAGAAGTGTCAGCGGACAATGATCAAACTGAATCAGCGGTGGACCTATATCTGTTATGTGCCACCCTAAAGGAATGGGAGCCTGACCCAATTAGACTGTTTCCCGATTATAGTAAAAGAGTCGAAGTCAACGAACTGTTTCGGGAGAAGCTTGAAAAAAGAGGGCTTAAATATGTTTTCGTGCCGATTCTATCCACAGAACAACGGGTAGATTTTATTGAACAAGAAATACGATCTAGATTCGATGTCTAACGCCACACAGAACAAACTTATAGAAGCACTCGCAGTCGTTTTTTCACTCGCGTACACCTTAATGTATTTAAAGGGGGTGCTGCCTGAAGGATACATCTTGGCGGGATTAGGCGCTGGACTATTTGCTTTTCTGTGTTGGAAGCGGAAAATATATGCAGAAAGTGCGCTTCAATTTTTCTACATAGGGATGGCAGTCTACGGATACAACTTGGTCTCTGAAGGCGGGGCGACTGCTCATCAGATCTCTCTAACTACGCATGCCATATGGCTCTCAACAGCGACATTGGGGACGGTGCTGTTAGGTTTGTTTTTAAAATACTCGACAGATGCTGCCATGCCATACCTGGATGCGTTCACAACAATATTCAGTCTTGTAGCAACGTGGTTGATGATCAATTTGGTCCATGATAACTGGTTATACTGGATCGTGATTGATACTGTATCGATATACCTGTACGCAAAAAGAGGACTCAAGCTGGGCTCAGTCCTCTTTGCATTATATCTTCTTCTTGCACTAGATGGTTACTTTGAGGCAATTCAAATATTCTAGCACATCAAGTGGCACTCCACAATCCTGATTATCTAATAATAAACTTGACAGGGATTGTGTATTGAACACTTACGTTCTTACCGCGTTGCGAACCTGGGTCAAAACGTGGCAACGATTCAACGACCCGCTTCGCTTCTTTGTCTAAACGAGAATCTACTTCACGTAATACCTTAACATCCTTTACCTTTCCATCTTTTCCGACCACAAAGTAAACGAATACAGTTCCTTGAATGCCTGCATCTTTTGCAATGGGAGGGTATTTGGTGTTTTTAGAAACATACTTGATAATTTCCATTTGAGTGCATTGATGACGCTCATCCCCCCTCATCGTTTTACATTGAGCAAGGGCAGGCATGTTCTCTACAATCATAAAAGGGGTGTCATCATCGACGTCATCATCCTCTTCAATAATTTCGATCTCAGTATCCTCATCTAACTCGATGTCTTCAATCTCAAGTTCAATTTCAATTTCTTCTTCGTCATCGACAATCTCAATCACAGTTGTTTGTTGAGGGGGCGGCGGAGGCGGCGGAGGGGTCACAATATTAATTGGAATCTCCTCATCTTCGAGAAGATCGGCTTCGTAATTCAAAGCTTGTCTCGTGATCACGTCGTAACTGGTCCAAGAAAGCGCAATGAGTACGAGTGACAAGGAAGCAATAAATCCCAAAGCTCGCAATGTTGAGCGTTTGTTTTCTATGTCTGCTTGGGGGGTTTTTCTACTAATCATGAGATGACATTCTAGAATTCGAAATTAACACATCGGAGGGGATTTGGCCCGGAAAAACGCCATACACTCCGCGAAAGGCGACAAACGCGAGGGCAGAACCCACGCAATCAGCAACTATATCAAGGAAATCGGCTGTTCTTCCAACAATCAACTCTCCCTGTATTATCTCAAGTATTGTGCCAAAACCCGTGCAAATGACTAAGATAATCAACATTAAAACAGGAATTTTATATGGAAACAGGTGGAGTTTTGTAAAAGCGACCGACATGGAAAGCGACAAAAGTGCGAACGCAAAAGCATGAACTATTTTGTCAAGATGAAATTTCGACAACCACGAGGAAGGATCAACACCCGAGACAGGAAAAAGATGCATGATTACAATCAACACCGCCAATACAAATGATGGGGCGAGGATTCTTAATACTTTTATTGAAGATGGGATGGACACCGAAATGAAATCTAATCTTACAGTTATCCAATAGACGCTTTATAAGCAGCCGCGTCCATTAAACCTTCTACATCAGATGGATTTGAAACGTGTACCTTAATAATCCAACCTGCACCATAAGGGTCGTCGTTTATGAATGATGGATCATCATTGAGCCCATCATTCAATTCAATGATTTCGCCTGTGATTGGCAAAATGAGGTCACTTACGGTCTTTACCGCTTCGATGGTGCCAAATACTTCTTCAGCTTCAAGTGTTTCTCCTTCTGTTTCTACTTCCACAAATACGATATCACCCAACTCACCTTGGGCATAATCAGTCACACCTATTGTTGCAATATCACCATCTATTCTCACCCATTCGTGGTCTGCAGTGTAGTATAAATCTGAAGGAATGTTCATCGCAAAAAAATTTTATTCGTGCAAAAATAGTCTATTGTGTCAGGTTGAAACGAATCGCTATACCTGAATTTATATTAGATGTATTAAATGAGGTCGAAATCTTAGCCTTTGTAATCTGTTGGTCGTAAAAAGCGCGCAGCGTGACTTTGTCGCTAATCTCAAGATCTCCAGAAATTTTAATTGAAACAAGCGTTTGACCCGCGGTAACTTGGTTCTGACGCTCCACCATCTTACGTATCACAGTGCTGTTATCTCGTATGTTAATGTCACAACGAATTAAGAAGTCTGTTTCTTTAAACATCTTTATGGGAAGTTTACCATAGGTCTTTAAAAATGGATTGCGAACATCGGCAAACTTGTAACCTACACCGATCACAATGCCTTTACTCTTCGTTTCTGTAATCTGATAATTTGCAAGCCCGAAACTCACATTTCGATCTCGCGTGATCTCGACCTTGACTTGTGGCTCATTATCTGACGCCGTTTTAATCGTCATATCCAGACCAATTAAAGGTGAAAGCTGCTCTGTGATACTGACCGTATTAAACTGTCGTTCGGAAATATAATTCGAGTAGTCCCCATTGTCAACAGCGGTAGGTAGTCCATTTTCATCCTCACTATACTGGAGGTTTGTCGTGTACGACGTACTCATCGTAGAGCGGTAAGTATGCGATAAATTAAATCTTTTAAAGGTTTTCTTGAGAGAAGGTATTTTTGTCAATCCATCATAAGTCACTCTCCAATTGGGTGCGACAGGCGCTTTCATGACATCAAGTGCAATTGTATTCGGGTCCAAACCTAAATAAGCACTCAAAAATGCAGGTATTGCAACATCCTGAGACGTCGGACCCCATCCTTGATAATATCCAGTAGGGTTCGCTTCGTCTATGTTAAAGGTTTCAGCATTCAGGCGAGATGAAATCGTTAATCTGTTAAGCAACAAAGCATCCCAAATGTCAGAGTTATATTCTGCATCATCATCCATAAATGCAGTAGGCCACGACATCACTGTTGCCGTAAAATTTCCTGTCTCGTTTGGCGACTCATTAATCCAGTCTTCAGAATCTTCATCGTAACGGAAGAAACTCTGATAGTTGCGAGACGTACTTCTATTGGCTGTGAGTTCGATCTTAAAATGTTTGATTGGCTCGATATTCATTCGAACATTAAAGTTCTCTGTGAACGACTCTGTGTAAGACTGATTTAAGTATGGCTGTTCTACCAACCAACCCTGTTCAGCAGCATTCATTGCAAAGTCAGCATTCCTGTTTCCCAAAACATCCGTGTTTTGATGTCCCACCAAGAAGAGCAATCCAGGAGCCTCAAGATTTTCATCAAAACCAGCCCATGTACTCGTTTGGGCATATCCTGGAAGCAAAATACCCTCATTGCGGGAAAATGTGCCACTGATGCTTTGAATGCCCATTGCAAAACGAAGAATATGCTCTATCGGATTGATGTCAAGTTTCTTTTTTTCATCCTCTTCTTTCACCTCACCAAATCCATCTCTCCGCTCATTGCTTACATCTCTGTTGGTAGGGCGTTTGGGGCGTTTGTTGTTAATTTCTTTGAGATATGGCACCCTGTTGTAAAACTTCAGGAAGTTTGCTTGTCCATTCAAACTCAGATTACGTGAGTTTTGAATCGTTGCGCCTAGAGAATCCTGGGCAAAAGGGGCCCTGTCCCAACGGAATGAGCTTTGGTACCTAAGGTCACCTGTTACAAAGTCCATGAGCGGAAGCTTATCAAATGGCAACTTATACGAACCATTGACATTGTGATTGTAGGTCGTCACTTCTCCTGCGCCCAATAAATTAGTTCTTACAGTATCCACGTAGAAATCGTAATCCACCTCACCTTCAACAGGAATAACACCTGCAGGCTCACCCACGAGCGCACTAGCTTGACCTGTATAATCAAACTTAAGCGCTTGAGTCATGTCGTATTTCACAGAATAATTCCTGTTCCAATTCCATGATTTGAGCACCTGAGTCTGAATCAACAGATTTGTCTCTACGCCAAGTAAATCAGCTGTATTGTTTCTCACTTCACTGGTCTCATACAACCGCTCCATTTGGGTGTTCAATGACACTTGTTTTGGGAGCAAGTAAAAGTTAAAGTCTTTCAGCCATTTGAGCAGTTCGCTTTCTCTGATAAACTTAATATTTGAGAATGGTTTGTGCTGCTTGGGTCTGTTCTGCCAATTGTAAGCCAAACCTCCCCTGTGCTCTCTATTCAATTGGAATTTGGTATTTATATCTCTGCGATACAACTCGTTAAAACTATAGTTTCCAGTAAAATTGCTTATTTTAAGAAATGAAAACAGCCCTGAGGATTCTGAACCACCGCCACCAGAACGGCCTCCTCCCCTGCCATTCATCATCGCTGCGGCGCCACCCATGGACTCGCGGTCAGAAGTAACGTCATCCTTTGATCTGGAATCGCCTTCATTTCGGTTGTTTCGATCTCGAGAGCCACCACCGCCAGATCCGAATTGAGGGTTAATTTTGATACTGGCAAAATTGATGCTTCTAAGACGGTTTACTTCTTGTGTTTTGTCTAAGCGTTCTGATGACAATTCGAGATCTTCAAGCTCAATGTCAGGAGAGAGCGGGTCGTATTGAGGTGTGCTCACTTGCTCTGAATAACCGAGGTACATCGGAAGAGATACCCCTAGCTTTTGAGGCAACAGCTTTCCGAGTTGAATCGTGCCGTTTGCATCAATGCCACGTATTGTCTCTCTCGAGCGTTCTTGAACTCTTTGCTCGAGACCTCCCCATCCGGGCGTAGACATATTTGCGGCAACACTTACGTTTCCAAGATCTGCAAGCGTGGCGTTTACTCTTGCGACTGCAGCCCATCCCCCTTCTTCGTTAAAGTCCGAGAGACGCAACTCGTTCGCCCAGACCACAGCACATTTATTCAGACCATCATCTGAGTTGCTGAACGCATTGGAATCCTTGTCAGGATTTCTTATCCCAATCATCACCGTCACCACATTTGCAAGGTTCGGATTGCCTTTTACAGATATTCTTGCGACCCCATCATACTCAGAATATTCTTGAGAAAGCGGCTGCAAAGACGGTCTGTTAATTTTCAAATTCTGCAATTTCTGCAGCTCTATATCCATGTTGTTCTCAAGTGGCCAAATCAAATCTTCATCCCCTGTATACCAGGGCGTCACAGAAAGTGGAATCTCATACTCGTAATAGTTGGCATCAAAGTCACTGCCAAGTCGCACAAAAGCAGTAATGTCACCGTCGTTTAAAGCAGTGCCATCGGCACCCGCTTCAGCGTGAAAATACATTCGCATACGCTTGTACATCCTCATGTCGTAATTGATGTTTCGATACGCAGCACGCGCGTCACCGTCGATAAGGTCGCAGATCTCCATCGATAATGACTGCTCATTAAGACGACGTTGATTTGCTGTAGCCACATCAATTTCTCGAAGAATCCCAGGTGGGGTCACATATGCCACCGGCTCGCGATTGCCGTTTTCTTCAATATTTACAGCTGCAATGTTGAAAGAGGTTGCTGATGGGTCTTCGGGTTCTATTTCTTGCTCCCCAGCCAGAGCCCCCTCGTATTTCCTCCATTCTCCTCGCACAAGGTCCATTCTCGCAAAACGCATCGTGACCGGTTGGCTCCACCCTTTCATAAATACACGCATAAAACGAATCGATCTGAAATCCGAAATCGTTCCTATACGTTTTTCATATTCTCTTACTGGGATTTTAAATTGATACCATTTGATCGGCTTCTGTTCGTTTGAAGAAGCACTTTGGCTTAATGTTTCATAGACGTCTGTAATATAATTGTTGCCCACATTTTCCTCGCCCAAATCTGATGGACGCATCGAAATCTTGTACTGATAATAACTTTCTATCGTGCCCAAGGTGATGTCTTGGTTAATATCCTCACTGTTGGGAATTGTTGTTGAGGTAATGGGGTATCCATCTGGCGACCCGGTATTCGAGTTGCCCTCGTAGCGACTAAAATACTTATATCGATCTATAATATTTTCCTCCAGCGCTTGCGACGTTGGGTTTCGGAAATATCTAAAGTCGTCTGATGAAGGATCGTTTTCAATGGTCGAAAACGCTTCGGGGGTTAAAACATTTGACGCTTCCAAGTCAGTCAGCCAATCAGAAAAATGGTCTCTTTCTACAGCTGAGCTCATCCCGTCTAACCCGACATCTTGCAAGGAATAATTTCCCGAAGAATTGTCGAATGCATTGACAACATTGAATGTAGAAGGGTCCGGATAGATCGCCCAAGAACTCGTGTCTGTGGGGAGGTCAGTCGTTGTGGCTGAAGGCAGACCATTCTCAAATTCAAGCTGGCTATCGTTGAGAATATCTTCACTTACATTTCCAAGGTTAAAATAAATATCTCCGCCTGTGGTGTTTTCTGAATCCTCATTAAAAGGATCCATAATCCAAAACTGGATGTACTCAATATTTGCTGATTCGAAGTCTGTTGTTGTCAGTGCCCGTTGAATACCACCCCAACGTGATGAAGGATCCTCAAGACCACCGTTTTCATCAAATCCCGCTGAATATCCTGGCTCACCTTCAGGGAGGTCATAATTATAAGGCCCCCTCTCGCTTGGCCAGTATGACAAATCGAATGTGGGGATATTTCTTGGAGTCCCTGGCTGATAATCGCGGTTAGGAAATATTTCTTGTTCTAATATTTGACGCATTCTGTGATCTTGTCTCACGTCGTCTGAGACTTGACCATCTGACAATCCACTCCCTGAATAAAACGCCGGGTCAATAGTATACCATGAAAGCGCAGCCCTGTTGTATCCATAAAGCAAACTGTCTTCAATCGCAGATTCGGGGAACAAATCATCTTGAAGTTTCGGTGTAGAGGCAAGGAACCATCTTGAGACCGATCGGATATCTATCGTAGATTGACTCCCCTCGAAGTCGTCAATATATGCATTCCCTTCTTCACCAATGGCCCGACTGTGACCGGGGATGAGGTAAGCCCCTTCCGCACTCACATCAAGTGTTGACGTCGCAGTGGTCTCATAAAAAGGAAGTTTATCTACAAGTTCTGTGAGGAATCTACTCTCTGTTTGCCATGAGAAATCAGCACCAAGAATGGTGTTGTTAACGGGCTCATCTCCAATATTGACTTTCTGAGTAAGCGGGCGCTCACGCATATTTAAAAACGTAGCACCTATTGTAAAATCATCACTTGCAACATAATCGAACCTGGTGCCTACAAGTGTCTTTGTTTGTATGTTAAAGAGAGAATTGCTTTCAAGGGAGACCCTTATGGTTTGGCCTGATTCCAAAAGACCATCATTAATAATTCTCACTCTACCCAAATTATAGTCTACCGTATAATCTCGGTTTTCAACCAAACGAACACCGCCCGCAGTTACAGTCACGGACCCCTCAGGAACATTCAGTGCGTTCAGTGCGATTTCCGAACTACTCTGTGACTGAAAGCGTCCCTTAATGTGGTAGCGGTTCAACGAAGGTATTTGCTGTGCCGCAGTCTTTGTGGAATCGTAGAGCGGGTCAAAAACGAGGGTCTGAATTAACGCTCCCGCCAAATTTGGGTCGCTTACCCTGTCCTCAATGACTGCACGTAAATTGTCCCCAAATGGCTCTACGGAAGGGAAGAAAATCCTGCCGTTTTGGCTGTTAATAGTTCCTCCCTCTGTAGCCGCATTGTCAATATAGTCGAACACACCATCCGGATTGGGCATTGTGTTGATGTCCATTCTATCTAGGCCCAAAAGCTGTAACAAGAGTGTTCCATCAAGTGGGTCACGCGGAATATAATTGAGATCTACCCCTGTAGAAGGATCATTGTACCAAATGTCTAATCGGAATTCTTCTTGACTTACGCCGAACGCTTTCATAGAATATACGTTCTTCATCATTCCTTCCCAAAGAGGTGATGGGTCTCCATTGCCTAGCTCAAGCTGCGTAATGCTCGATTTGAGCATTTTCAATACCAGCGCTCCCATGGCTTCATCCGACCCAGCACCTGTCGTATAGCCATCTTGCGCAAGCGTTCCAACTTGATATGTTTCGCCATTCAAAGTGTATTCATAAGCTACGGCAAGGACTTCTGCGTTATTGAGGGACTGTCTCAACGAGATAAATCCAAGTTTCGAATTGAATGAGAATTCCGAACTTGTCAGCTTCCTCGCATTGCCCACTCTCTCGTAGTGAACCCCTTGTTCGAATCCCATGTTCATAGCGACGATGGCAGCGTTTGCGCCTGTATAGCCCATCACTTCATCGTTGCTAACAAGGTCATCAAACAAATCGTTATTTGCATTATTTGCGGCACGATTAGATGTTGGAAACGTCTCCGAACCGTTAGACAATTGCTTGACAGGCAAGTTTGACGACATATAATCCGGATGTTCTCCCAGGTCTGTGACAGCAATAATATTTCTAACGTCTTGTGTATTCGCCTGTGTATTCACAACCCACACTTCGATTCTATTGATCGCAGCACCTGAATTTGGGACAGGTAAAGACCGCATCGCATTGTCATACTGGTTACGGAAATACTGAGAAAGGAAATAGTGACGGTTCGCTTCGTAATCATCTGCGCGTATATCAAAATCTTGCGTTTGTGCACCTCCCTCAACTTCGATCTCCTTGCGTTCACCCTTTTGTTGAGAAAGTATTGTTGAATTGTAGAGCTTGCCCCACTGCGTCTCGAGCTTCACACCGAAGAGACTTTGAGAACCTGTAATGAGCGTCCCTTGGAGAGGAAGAGAAATATTTCCCGCTTCAATATTCTTGAGTATATCGTCTTCTTCACCCTGAAAACCGATGTTCATTTGGTTTTCGAAATCGAACAGAGATTCTGTGTTATACTGCGTCCCAAGCTCAATTTTATCACCGATTTTACCCGTTATGTTTAATTGAATTCTTTGGTCAAAATCGAATGTGGTCACCCGTCTTTGACGTTCGGGGATTCTAGGGTTTTCGGTATTGGAGCTGTTGATGCCAAAAGTGAGTTCAGCGGTTCCTTGGGGAATGATTTCAATTTCATTCGTGCCGAAAAGCATTTCGAACAGTTCCGAATCTATTTCAAGTTTGGGCGCAAAACCACGAGAAGCCTCATCATCTTCTTCTTGCAACTGATCCCAAAATTCAGATAAATTCCCCTGCATGTCATAACTCAGAAATTCATCCAAAGAAAACAAAGATGCAGGACGGAAGTCAAGTGTGTCACCGATGGTTTGGGCCACTATATACTGATCCGTGAGCGGGTCATAGGTGACGCCATAATTAAAGTTTGAGGGCCAATCAAGAGAAATGCCTCCAGGAAATTCAACTGGGTTAAAGGTGTCTTCTCCGCCATGTGGAAAAGGCAAATTAATTACAGAAGAGTCCGCTTCTTGTGCATAAAATGAGGCGCAAAACATAGATGCCACTAAGACAAAAAGAATCGCTGTGCCTTGTATTTTCACCTTATTCACGTGTTCGTTCTGCTATTCAGTTCAAGTTCAAAGCTCCTTTAACGCCTGCTTTATAAGGACCTCCAGGGTATAATCCCTCTCGGAATTTTCAAGTATTCGGCTGAGTGTCTTCTCAACCCGTGCCTTGTCAAATCCTAGAGTGGATAAAGCAAGTAACGCTTCATTCTTCAATGTATTGTGTTGCGAAGATATTTCTGATACATCATCTCCTCCGCCTGTTTCTGGTCCAACTTTATCTTGAAGGTCAATAATGATTCGTTGTGCTGTTTTTGCGCCTATTCCTTTGACCTTTTTCATGGTGTCTGAATCGCCTGAAGCGATTACCTCTGTAGTCTTTGCAGGATTCATGGCTGAGAGAATGAGTCTCGCCGTGTTCGCCCCGACGCCACTCACACCTATGAGTAAAAGAAACATTCTACGCTCCTCTTGGGTTGCAAATCCATAAAGCGTCATCGCATCTTCTCTTACCACCATATAGATATTTAGAAAAATACTTTCGTCATCCGTGAGTGCTTCATAGGTCGTAAGACTTATAGAAACGAGGTAGCCCACCCCACCACACTCAATCACGACATGTGTTGGGTGTTTCTCAATTAATCTTCCATTTAGATGATAAATCATTCGTGAGATTTGTTTTGAGCATCTACGACGGCAAGCCTTACCATATCAACAATTTCCTTCACCGAAGACCCCATCTGTAAAATGTGTACTGATTTCTTCATTCCAAGAAGTACAGGGCCTTGCGCTTCTATGCCACCCATTTCTTGCAAAAGTTTATATGAAATGTTACCCGCTGATAAATTTGGGAAAATGAGGGTGTTGACCCTGCGCTGGTGTAAAACTGAAAAGGGGAAGCTCTCAGACAACAGGTCTTGGTTGATCGCATAATTTGCCTGAATCTCACCGTCAACGATCAAATCGGGATAATCTCTGTGTAAAATCCGTGCAGCTTCAGACATTTTCTCAGCATCTTCTCCTTTGGAAGATCCGAAATTAGAGTAACTTAAGAGTGCAATCCTAGGGACTAGCCTTAAGCGTCGCACGGCTTCTGCCATAAGGATTGTGATATCAACAATCTCTTCAACTGTGGGATTAACCGTGACAGTCGTATCCGCAAAAAACATAGGCCCTTGCTTTGTCTGCATAATGTACATCCCAGCTACTTTATTGACGCCATCTGCTTTACCTATCACTTGCAATGCAGGCCTAATTACGTTTGGATAATTTCGTGTAAGTCCTGAAACCAAAGCATCCGCTTCTCCACTCTCAACGAGCATAGACCCGAAGTAATTTCTGTTTCGCATGGCCCTTTCTGCCTCAATCGCTGTTAAGCCATGTCGCATTCTCTTCTCGTGAAGGACAGTTCCAAATCGTTCTCGTCTCTCTGCTTCTTCTGGACTTCTGGGGTCAATAATTGTCGCAGAATGTAACGCGAGATTGTTTTCTGTGATGAGACGCCCAATTTTTTCCTTTGTTCCAATTAAAATAGGGTGCGCGATACCTTCCTGAACTGCTTGTTCAGCAGCTTTAAGAACTTTATAATGTTCTGCTTCCGTAAAAACAACCCGTTTGGGATTTTTTGAAGCGCGTTCGCTAATGGATCTTGAAAAATTGGTCGCTTGACCGAGGCGACTTAATAAAGTCCTTTCATATCCATCCCAATCAGAAATGGGTTCTTTTGCGACGCCCGAATCCATCGCCGCTTTTGCTACAGCAGGCGCAATTGCGGTCATCAATCTTGGATCAAGTGGCTTGGGGATAATCAATTCTTTGCCGAAGAAAAGGGATTGCTCTTTATATGCCACACTCACTTCATCGGGAACCGTTTCTTTTGCAAGATTTGCAATTGCTCTCACCGCAGCAAGTTTCATCGCGTCATTAATCGCTGTGGCTCTAACATCTAATGCCCCTCTGAAAATAAAGGGGAATCCGAGAACATTGTTGACTTGATTTGGATGATCACTTCTACCTGTAGCCATTATGATATCATTCCTGGCTTCTATTGCCTCGGTATACGATATTTCTGGATCTGGATTGGCGAGCGCGAAAACAATTGGGTTTTCCGCCATGCCTTTGATCATATTTCCATCCACCAATCCGCCCTTACTCAAACCGAGAAAGACGTCCGCACCTTTCATGGCATCCGTCAAAGAATTGTATTGCTTTTTTGATGCAAACACTTTTTTTCTCGCGCCCAAATCTTTTCTGCCAGCATGAACATGTCCAGAACTGTCAAAAACTGCAATGTTTTCAAGAGACATCCCTAACTGCATATACAAGTCCAAACATGACATTGCCGCAGCTCCTGCTCCGCTTACGACAATACGTGTGTCTTTAATATCCCTCGACGTAAGCTCTAACGAATTCAACAATGCCGCTGCTGAGATAATCGCTGTTCCATGCTGATCATCATGCATGACAGGAATATCAAGCTCTTCTTTCAAGCGCCTCTCTATCTCAAAGGCTTCGGGCGCTTTAATGTCCTCTAGGTTAATGCCTCCAAAAGTGGGCGCAATGGCTTTTACTGTGGCCACAAACAAATCAACATCTGATGCATCCACTTCAATATCAAAAACATCGATATCTGCAAACACCTTAAAAAGCACCCCCTTCCCCTCCATCACTGGTTTCCCTGCCTCTGGCCCTATGTTTCCCAAACCCAGAACTGCAGTTCCATTACTAATGACTGCAACTAGGTTGCCCTTAGCAGTATACTTATATACATCTTCGGGATTTTCAGCAATGGCAAGACAAGGATCTGCGACACCAGGGCTGTATGCGAGGGATAAATCACGCTGAGAACTGTAAGGCTTAGTCGGAACAACCTCTATCTTTCCCTTCCTCCCCCTCGAATGATAATCAAGGGCATCTTGTTTATTCGGCTCGTACATTTATTCGGTTATCGAATGACCACGAGGCGCTCGGTTTTTACAGCAAAACCATCTATTTCCAGAGTGCAAAAGCACAGCCCTTGTGTGAATTTATCTGAATTTATTGCAATCTTTCCACTTAAAACCAAACCGCTTTCTCGCATGATCTCCTTTCCCGCCAAATCCCTAAATACAACCTCACCGACATCACCGATACGAATGTCATATTCTAGCCAGCCCGTTCCTTCCAAAGGATTTGGATAAACCGTCGCGATTGATGAAGCACTGAGGCGATCGAGATCGTTTTCAATAGATGCAGATTCATCAATAACGTACGTTATCTGATGACACGAACCAGCCGCAACATCGTCAACAGGGTGAAAACAATATTCAATAGTTGTTGTTCCTGAAACATCGTCTGGGTAATAATATGCAATAAATGTGCTCTCGGTTGCTCCCGCTGGAAGGTTAACAAGTAGAGAAGGATTTTGAGATGATGCGTCTGTACCGTAGTTGTAACAAAGTGGTCCCCAACAAAACTTCTCGTAAGCACCTTCAACCGGAGCGTCAGGCAATGACTGAACGAACGGGTAGTTAAACGGTGATACTGAATCTATGAACGTTCGTGTGCACATTAATGTCATTTCTGAATTTGAGTCATTCAAGACATCCCAATGCATAGAAATTTCGCCCGCCTGCAATTCATTAAGCGTGTCTAGCGCCGCAAAAATCGTGTCTGAAGGAGCGATGATTGTAAGTTGTGCGGATAGGTTTCCGACAAATAAAAACATCGAAGCCAAGACGAGGGTTTTGAGTTTGGTATAAAACATGGTTACGAAGGTAATACATCTGCTTTAGTGATAAAGCCGTTTCTTTGTTGTTCCTTATTAATATTTAAACCATGCATTTAAACTTCTACAAAGCATATCGCACAGCGAAAAGACTATTGATCGCTGGAGTTTTACTTTCATTAATGACAGATGATGCATATACTCAATCCATCCCTTCTGTGGAACTCAAAGATCTTACTGGGTCTAATATTGATACTGGAACATTAGAAAATGACGGTAAACCTATTGTCATTTGCTTTTGGGCAACATGGTGTAGCCCATGCAAAAGAGAATTGAACAACTATATGGATTATTACGGAGACTGGCAAGATGAAACCGGGGTTAAAATAGTCGCAATAAGTATCGATGACAGCCGGTCTACAAATCGGGTTGCACCTTACGTGATGAGTTCTGGATGGGAGTACGACATGCTTTTAGATCCCGCAGGAGATTTTAAACGCGCCATGAACGTGATTAATGTACCCCATACATTTTTATACAACGGGGCGGGAGAATTGGTTTGGTCTCACAACAATTACGCAGAAGGAGACGAGGAAGAGTTGTATGAAGAACTGCTTAAGTTGGCGAAATAATCATGAAGCATTTTATCGCATTTTTTACGCTTGGAATTCTTGTGAGTGGGGTTGTCAAATCTCAAGAAACGAATCCAGGTGTCGTTTCTGGAAATATTTCTATCCTCTTTCAATCATACGAGGAGGATACGCTAATCGGCGCGGTTGTGCCTCCTGGAAAATCAGGATTAAATGCCTATTCAAATATTATTTACACACAAGGAAATTTCACGGCCGGGTTGCGTTATGAATCCTATTTAAATAGTGTTCTCGGCTTTCCCGGAAGGTTTAAAGGGTCGGGAATTGGATACCGATATGCACGTTGGAGTGACCGAGAAGTTGGCGTTGATGTGACTGTGGGGAATTTTTACGAGACATTCGGAGCAGGGTATCTTTTCAGGTCTTACGAAGCGAGAGACTTGGGACTTGACAATGCGATGGATGGTGTGCGCCTTTTGCTTAACCCTATTGATGGAGTGGCTGTAAAAATGGTCTATGGCAAGCAAAGATTGGATTTTGACAGTGAGCTGATTAATGGTGAGGGCATTATTCGAGGCCTAAACGCAGAAGTCAACCTCAACGACCTTATCCCAGGATTGGAAGATGCCAAGCTGAGAATTACCCCTTCTTATTCCTTTGTAAGTCGATTTCAGGAGGGTGGAAACATTGTCAAGGATACGCTTATCCTTGAGCTTCCAAAAAATGTTGCAGGATGGGAGTACGGAGCATCCGTTCATTATGGGATGTGGAAAGGCGGAATTAATCTTACAAAGAAGATCAATGACCCTTCAGCTGACAACGGATACATCTACAAAGACGGGGAAGCGTTAATGGCTTATCTCACAGGAAACATCAAAGACTTTTCGTTTCTACTGCAGAGATCAATCACTGACAACATGAGCTTTCGCTCGGATAGAGACCTGCTTCTTTTTGATGCACCTATTAACAACATCCCTTCAATTACAAAAAATCACACCTACAACTTGGCGGCAACATTATACCCATATGCTACCGTGATCAATGGAGAGTCTAGCTTCAGAGGAGAACTGTACTACAATCTTAAGAGAGGGTCAAAACTGGGCGGCAAGTACGGCACGAAAATGAATCTTGTTTTTTCGACGTCTTATAGCCTAGACACGACTCATTTTAGTGGAGTTGAAGGTGTTGTGAACGGATACCAAAGAAACAGCTGGGGATTCGGGGATTCCCTAAATGTTCAGGATATAAGTTTCGAGATCGAAAGAAAGTTTTCTAAAAACTTCAAAGCAAAAGCGATGTATATGAATCTTCAATTTAACACCCTCGCTACACCTGTAACAACAGATTTTAAGGGGATAGTTTTTGCGGACATTTTCGTGTTAGAAACACAAATAAAAACAGCAAAACGTCAAAGTTTGCGCACTGAATTTCAAGCTTTATTTACCGAGCAGGATAAGGGAGATTGGGCAACCGCTGTTTTTGAGTATACATGGAGTCCCCACTGGTTTGCCAGCATCATAGACCAATATAACTTCGGCAATCCAGACGAAGCAAAACGCGTCCACTACCTCTATGGTTCCGCAGGGTATATTAATGGGCCACACCGATTGAGTATCGGATACGGAAAACGAAGAGAAGGGATCTTTTGTGTAGGAGGGGTATGTCGCGCAGTTCCTGCATCAAGTGGTTTAGAAGTAACCTTTACATCTAGTTTTTAAATGAACACTCTTTTTTAACAGGGTGAAAACTAGATATCTCAGCAGATTTTTTCTAAATTAGCTGAACCAAATTTGAGCTAAGTATTCCACTTATAGAATAATTTTTAAGAAATAAACCTATAAACCTAAATAATATGAAGCACATTTACATGCTTTTCGCAGTTCTAACTATCTCTTCAACTGCTCTTGCGCAACTTCCTTCTGGTAGCATCGCACCTGACTTCACCGCAACTGACATTAACGGTGAAGAGTGGAATTTATACGACCTTCTTGAGGAAGGAAATACAGTCATCCTTGATTTCTCAGCCACATGGTGCGGTCCTTGTTGGAGTTACGCTCAAGCTGGTATTTTGGAAGATATGTATTCGACTTTTGGGCCAGAAGGCACAGAAGACCTTTACGTTTTCTATTTAGAAT
The DNA here is from genome assembly GCA_913051865.1 of uncultured Flavobacteriales bacterium. GTDB lineage: Bacteria > Bacteroidota > Bacteroidia > Flavobacteriales_D > Sanyastnellaceae > UBA974. The sequence goes on along the minus strand of CAJXHE010000002.1, from coordinate 41,471 downwards.
CTGATGACACCACTACTGATGCGGACCTAAATGGAACTGGGCCTGCTACCGCTGGAGATTGGGTGTCTATCACTAATTTTCCAATTATTGACAACGCATCTAATATTTTTGACAGCTACAGCAACACATACTACCCTACCATCTACACTGTTTGTCCTGATGGAACAGAGAACGCAACTACAGGTGAGATGGAATATTCACTGGTTGAGTCAGGTCAAACTACTTTTGAAGGGCACGTCGCTGCTGCATTTCAGAATTGCGCTAACTCAATTACTGGTGCTGCTCCATTAATGACTTACAATGGTGAGACTTCTTCATGTGGAGGAGGCGAGTGGATGGCTTCTACATCTGTTTCTAACCTTGGATCAGACGATGTCACTGAAATGGTTTTTGCTGTTGAATTAAACGGAGTTGCTCAAAGTGAGGTCACATGGGAAGGCGTACTTTCAAATGGTGGAGATGAAACTGTAGATCTTGGATCTTACAACGAAATCGGAACATTTGACTACAGTCTTGTTTCTGTAAACGGTGCAGATTGGAATGCTGATGGAACAGCTGCAATTGTTGGTTCAACTGAAGCAACATCATATGTTCAAGTTCGTATCACGACTGACAACTGGCCTGAGGAGACTGGTTGGACCATTGAGTCGGCTTCTGGCGTGTACATCGATGGCGTTGCAACAGGCGCGTTGGCTGGTCAAAATGACACTCCATTGACTTGGGATGTTGCTCTCGATCTTAACGAATGCTACGTCTTCACAATGTTAGACACATACGGAGACGGGCTTTATGCTTCTCAGTGGGGTGACTACGTTGATGGTGTTGCTTCAGTCGTTTCTATGGACGGAATGGACGTCGTCGGTATCATAGTCGATTACAACGGTGCATCAGGTGTTGAGTTCGGAGAATTGGTTGCAGGCATGGAAGTCACTTCTGTAACTGGAATCACTGAAAACGATCTTACATCTAGCGTGAACGTATTCCCTAATCCTTTCTCTGACAATACAACCCTTTCTTTCTCTGCTGCTGAAGCAGGACAGGCATCTGTTGTCGTGTACAACCTCATTGGTGAGAAGGTGATCGAGATGAACCTAGGCAACATCGCTGCTGGAACGCAATCTCTACAGTTAAACTTCGCTTCTCTTGAAGCAGGAATTTACCTTGTAAACCTCACTGCAGGAAACGAAACATCTACGCTTCGTGTTACGAACGTTCAGTAAGATTTTCCTTATAGACTGACTCAGTCTTAATAATTTTGAATCCGCGTTTTGTACCTTGCGTACAGACGCGGATTTTTTTTGTTCAATATTTTGAGGTTATTTTAGATTGATATGAAGCTTAGTAGATATATCGCCATCGTTTTAATAGCCGCATTTAGTTTTCTTCCTGCTTGCGATGTTATTGAAGATCCTATAATACCTTTTTCTGGCGGGTACAATTTAGAGTTGTATGGAAACCCGCCCGTTTTTCAACCGGCCACCACTTCAGGAAAAAACGTATTGGTCGAAGATTTTACGGCCCATCAATGTGGCAACTGCCCTCCTGCTGCGGAGATTGCTGAAGGCTTGGCAGAATCGAATCCAGATCGTGTTTTTCCACTTGGAATTCACGCTGGAAATTTGGCCATCACAAACGACGACTACCCCATCGATTGGACAAACGAGGACAGTGATATATATTGGGCTCAACTCGATTTCCAAGCAAATCCCCTAGGGAGGATTAACCGCAAAGGAGGGACAGGGAATTTCTTCTCTGCTGCTGAGTGGTCGGAGGAAGTCACTTCTGAACTCGCTTCTGAAACGCCCCTGCAGCTTCAAGTCAAGACTTTCTGGCATCCTTCCGCTGGCAATGGTCAACTGAACATCCATGTCAACGGACAATTCACAAGCGGGGGTCTAGATGGAGAATGTAGGCTCGCCATCCTATTTACAGAGTCAAAACTCATCGGAGATCAGTTGTATTATGGTGAAGAACCTGAACACGTTACAGATTACCAATTCGATCATATGTTGAGAGGGAGTGTTTCTGGCGCTGAAGGACTTGTGGTCATCGTTGATGCTCTTGAGGGAGAGGGATTTCAATCTGACTATACGTTTAACTGGAATCCTGAGTGGGTTTTTGAGAATTCATCTGTTTTAGTGGTCGCCAACAGTGAAAATGGAGAAGTCGTCAATTGTCTGTCTCACCATTTAGCTGAATAACAACATCATGCGTCAAGCCCTTTTGTTATTTGCTTTTTTGCCATACTTGATTTCCGCGCAGTCCGAGTATTCAGAGGGTCGTGCCTTCCAATTTAACGGTGGACTTATTGGTGGTGCTACCGCATCCCAAATACATGGAGATGGAATTGGTGGCTTTAACAAAGTAGGCTTCAACCTCGGTGCTACTGTTGAGATTGGACGTCGTGGGAAGAAAAACATACAACTCGGCATCGTTTACAATCAGAAAGGGAGTAAAAAACCGCCAAATCCACCTGAAGATTACGACACCTGGAAATATCGGTTTACGTACATCGACCTTCCTATAACGATGAGCTATTCTTTAGCAGGCTACAAAATGTTTGACATCCTGGTCGGATTACAACCCTCGGTTTTACTCGCAGCAGAAGAAGATTTTTATGGCGTGGCTTGGGATCCAACTGGCTTGCCCATTAAAAAGTATGATTTGGGAGCTGTATTGGGAATACGCACGGTCTATGGGGGTCACTCACATCTTTTTGCGCGTGTCACCCAAAGCATTCTTGCGATTGTCCCTCGCCCAGAGACGACGACTGGAACATCAAGATGGAACAACCGTATGTTGAATATGACGGCCGAAGTCGGTGTGACCTATATGTTTTCACAAATAGATAACTAAGCAGAGCGTCTATATCCTAGTTGCGAAGACTGATATTTTGCGAGTGCTCCAATGGCACTTCCATCGTTAACCCCCACGATTTTCCTATTATTTTTCCCGATGCAGAAAAAGGGACATCTGCGCCCTTCAGGAAATTGATAACATCCGCTTTAAGAATTTCGGCAATCGCACCATCTCTGGTGGCAACATTAAATCTCACCAACGCAGTATCTCTTGCGCCGAGCTTAATTCCTTCAATGAGACTGACTTCTCCCGCATCTACTTCTCTGACCCGAAGAGAAATCTGGGTTTCGCTAATCTGAATTGGGAAGAAATTTGGATTATAAATCCGAACGTCTAGATTTGATTTGAGACCCTTCAATCCGATTTGGACTTCAGAAAAATCCTGAACATCAATCACCTCAAGTTGCTGATAGCATCCTGTCAAAGTGAAAAGTGCCAGTACTGCAATAGAAGTGATGCTTAGAAATCTAATCTTCATTGTGAAGTCTCGCAAAATGTGTGTAGAAATGGGGAATCGTTTCAATGCCTTTGAAGAAATTAAAAACGCCATAATGCTCGTTGGGGGAGTGTATCGCATCTGAGTCTAGACCAAACCCAAATAGCACAGTCTTCAAGCCGAGTATGCGCTCAAATGATGCGACAATGGGAATACTCCCTCCACTTCTAACCGGCACTGGATCTTTCCCGAATGTATGTTTCATTGCGAGAGATGCCGCATGATACGCTGGGCTGTCGGTAGGTGTGACAGCAGGCGTTGCTCCATGCATTTCCGTGACCTTAACAGTCACACTTGGCGGCGCTATTTTATTAAAGTGCTTTGTGAAGAGTGAGGTGATTTTTTCGTGGTCCTGATAAGGCACAAGTCTCATACTCACTTTTGCTGTCGCCTTTGAAGCGATCACTGTTTTTGCACCTTCCTTCATATAGCCACCCCAGATCCCATTAATATCTAGTGTGGGGCGAATGCTCATTCTTTCAGTCGGAGAATAACCACTTTCTCCTTCGTGCGCTCCGATACCTATGCTGTCCCTGTGTGCCGCTTCATTAAAAGGAGCTCTCGCCATATCTTCTCGTTCTTCTGTTGTAAGTTCGAGAACGTCGTCATAAAATCCTTCAACCGCAATGCGCTGGTCTTCGTCTTTAAGGGACGCAATCATCTCACATAGAATATTAATGGGATTGGGAGCAGCTCCTCCGTAAAGACCACTGTGGAGATCACGGTTGGGTCCAGTGACTTCTACCTCAACATAAGAAAGCCCTCTGAGTCCAACAGTAATAGATGGGATATCGTTTGAAATAATTCCCGTATCGCTTACCAAAACGACATCCGCTGAAAGTTTGTCTTTGTGCTTTTCGAGAAATGTGTCTAGATGTGAACTTCCCACTTCTTCTTCACCCTCAATAATAAATTTAATATTGCAAGGAACCTCACCACTCGCTTTCATTGATTCCAGGGCCTTCACATGCATAAACATTTGGCCTTTGTCATCACACGCTCCTCTTGCAAAAATGGCACCTTCGGGATGCTTGGACGTTGTTTTAATTATCGGCTCAAAAGCTGGGTTATCCCAGAGATCAATCGGATCAGGAGGTTGAACATCGTAATGTCCATATACAAGGACGGTAGGTGCCTCATCACTCACATGATACTCCCCAAATACAATTGGATGTCCTGGTGTCGCCATCACTTCCACATTGCTTGCGCCAGCCTGTTGGAGAGAACTTGCAACAGCTGCGGCACAGCGTTTTACATCGCCATCAAAAGTTGGGTCAGCAGAAACTGAGGGGATTCTTAACAGGTCACACAATTCGTCCAGCATACGCTGACGATTTTTATCAATATAATCTTTAATGTCCATGGTCAAATGTACAAAGGGGGAGCCTACCTATCTTTGCAACTATTGAAAAAGATGAGCAATAAAAACCTGCCCGATTTCAGAGATACAGAACGCGCATTCCGTCATTTGTCTGACAGGGATTTAAGTCGTGGAAGATTGCTGTTTGAGCTATTAAGCCGACCATGGCTGGTCGCAATAGGAAGCTTTTTTGCGCGATTGGCTCTGTTTATAAACTTACCCATTGGTTGGGCGATTCGGCCTACAGTGTATGCACAATTTTGTGGAGGTGAGGATGTTGCTGAATCCGAGGGAACAATTGCGTTGCTGTCTACCAGAAACGTCAAGACCATTCTTGACTACAGTGCAGAAGGCGTTGATGCAGAAGAAGAGCTCGATATGACGTGTGCTGAAATTTTAAAAACGGTGAATGCGGCATCTCAAGACCCTCGCCATGCTTTTTCAGTGTTTAAACCCAGTGGGCTTTCTCACAATTCCATCCTCGAAAAAGATGCTTCAAAATTCACCGCTCAAGAACAAGAGGCCTGGGAGAGAGTGGTTCGAAGAGTCCGTTCAATTTGTGCCGCCACAGCTGAAGCAGGCGGAAGCGTTTTAATCGATGCTGAGGAAACATGGATTCAGGATTCAATCGACAAATTAGCCGAAGACATGATGTCCGACTTCAATCGCGACAGAGCTGTTGTCTTTACCACAGCGCAATTTTACAGGCATGACCGGCTCGACTTCATAAAAGGACTCGCTTTTCGCGCAAAAGAAGCAGACTTTATTGTTGGTGTGAAAGTGGTCAGAGGGGCATATATGGAAAAAGAGCGGCAACGCGCAGAGAAATATGCTTATCCCTCACCTATTCAAGTGGATAAAGCGGCGACAGACGCTGATTTCAATTCCGCTGTTGAATTTTGCCTAGACAACCTCGACAGGGTCAATCTATTTTGTGGAACACATAATGAGGAAAGCAATTTAAAACTCTGTGAAATGATGATGAAAAGGGGGATTTCAGCAGACGACAAACGAATTACTTTTTCTCAACTCCTGGGGATGAGTGACCCCATTACGTTTAACCTTGCCTCACAAGGCTATAATGTTGCAAAATACGTCCCGTACGGGCCCATTCGAGAGGCGATGCCATATCTCATTCGTCGGGCCAAGGAGAATACTTCCGTCGCAGGCCAAACTTCACGGGAGCTCATGCTGATTCAGGCCGAAATCGCAAGGCGGAAGCGTCAACATTAACAAAGAAAGATCAATAACGAGAAGCCTCGTATTTGCAAGCGATTAAACCTAACGCTAGTCAGCATGCTTATCAGTTATTAAACAATAAAGAAACTCTGATGTTCCTTCCGTCTGCGGGCATTATCCCCGGCCCAGGGTAGCCTGTAGCTCTTCTGGTAAAGTACATGGCATTCAAAATATTGTTAAATTTAAATCCAACTTTTATTTTTTCAGATATCGAATGACTGATCGAAAAATCTAAAACATTATACGCTGGAATGATTCCATAAAGCGCATTCGGGGTTCTTTCGGCATTTGTCGCATCGGTATACTGTGCACCTACCCAATTCCATTGAAGACTCGAATGTGTCATATTGGACATATAACTGACCTTAGCTCGAAATGTTCCAGAGGGAATATTCTCAACTTGGTTTCCTATGAAAAACGCGTTATCGCCACTTATATAGTAGCCTTTCATCAAGGACGCACTCACCAACAATCCCATGCTGTATGTATCACGTTCAAACAATGTTGTCTGAATTAAACCTTCGAGGCCCAAGGTCCTGGCGTTTGCAATATTTGTTCTTAGTAGAACAGGTTTTTCAACAATAATTGGATCAGGGATTGTCGTCGGATACAGTCCTATTTTATCATTGTAATTAAGAATAAACATACTGAAGTCACAATTTAAAACTCCAGAATTACTTCTTACGCCTAAATCTATATTAGACCCTCTTTCATCATTGATGTCTGGATCTACGACAACGCCTAAATTTCTAATTTGTATATCTGAGAAATTAATCGCTCTAAAATTAGCGACTCCATTTCCATAGAATTCTACATTTTGGAATGCCTTGTATGAAAAGCCAATTCCTGGAAGCACAACGTGTCGCTGAAAACCTCTGTTTGAAGTAAAAATTGAATCTTCAATAATATTTCCAGCACCATCAATGATATATTCTCTATACCAGCCATTTGCCCTGGTGTCAATGAATTCCCACCTTAACCCAGGGGTGATTGACAACTTTGTAGAAAGACTTAAAATGCCTTGGACAAAAGCCGACAGCTGATTGTTTGGCAGTGTGAAATCAGACCCTTCTAAATCATCAGGGTTCAGGTATTCAAAATTTGGCAAATCAGTCGCATCAGCATGACCTTGTTTCATGATGGTATTCCCTGTATATCCTTGAATTCCTGCAACCAAAGCATTGATGCTTTCTTTGTCAATATTGTCCCAGATTCGACTAGCTCTAAGATCAAATCCCACAGAGGAAAAACCCGCAGATATCATGTCTCTGTTTTCTAAGAAGTCAATTCTATTTGGTGTACCTAAAAAGCCTAGGGCTTTTCTTTTGGCATTGAGAATGAAAACGGATGCATTGTAACGCCATAAATTGTCATCGGGTCGCCATTTCAAGCCCAAACGACCGACATTCCATTCAACCTCAAACCAATTTCTATCCCTGTTTGTGCCTCTCGGATTTGAACTAAATTGTGTGTCTGTTAGACCTCCTGGCTGATGCTCAGTGCGCTTCATAATGGTAATATCTTCAGTCAATTCCAGCTCACCGGATAAGGTTAGTATTCTTTGTGAAAATGAGCCAATGGCTGTTAAACTATTAAATTCAGTGTTATTACGCCAACCAATGCCATCCTTTAAATCAAAACATATATAATGAGATGTGTTTTTGTTTCCTGCAGTGTGATCGAGAAAAACATTTGCATTTGTATGAGTAGATTCGTTATTCGGCGCATATGCTGAACCACTTAAAATGAATCTAAGCTTGCCTGGCGACTGATACTCTCCTTTCTTAATATCAAAGTTGAGCATTCCACCCAATTGAGACCCATACTGAAGTGCACCAGCACCTGAAACGTATTCGATTTTATTCACGGATTCTAAAGGTGGCGTGTAATAAGACTCTGGATATCCCAATGGATCTGCAGCGATTGGAGATCCATTTTGGCGTACGCTTAAATGTGATGTTCTATTTGGGTCTAAACCTCTCACCCCAATACCAATTTGAAGGCCAGCCGCATCACTCTCCCAAATATTAACTCCCGGAATTTTTGAAAATATTGCCCTCGCTTGTACTTCTCCTGGCACAACAATCTCCTTCTCAAGATTTATTTGACTGCTTTTAATCCCTCTATAAATACTTCCTTCGTGGATTGAATTCATCCAAACCAAATCACCATCATCCTGAGACTCTATTTCAGCTTTTGGCAGAATGTAAGACATCGGCTTAACCACCAATTCAATGGGGCCATTGACACCTCTGACAATGGTCGTGTCCATACTTACAAACCCTATACTCGATAATTGTATATTGATTGGGAAAAATAAACTATCAGGAGTTCCTTTTTCCTGATCAAGGGTAAATGTTCCGTCAGCATTCGTGAACAAAACATACGCTTGATTTGTAACTGTAGAGGATAGAACCAATTTTACGCCCTCAAGAGACCGTTGATCCGAACTTGACACTCTGCCAGTAATGAAAGCATCTTGACAGAATAACTTAGATGATGCCAGTGATATGAAACAACATATCAATAATATTTTTTTAATCATCATCAAGGCTCTGGAATTGAGAGTGCGAAATTACTGAATCCATGGGGATGACGTACGATCTTTGAGCCCAAGTATTATTGATTGATGAGAGATCAATGTTGGGGTCCACAAATAGCTGAGAACGTCTTCCATTTAAACTCACCCAAACTTCAGCATTGACTGCAATGTCTTGATGAAGACTATCCCTCCAGTAGTCAGATAAATGATGGGCAAACTGGACAATCATATCTGGTTGAGTACTGACCATTTTTTCTTGGTTTTTTGTCAACCACGATGAAAGATTCACTTCTTGTTTATTTCCTTTTGAATGAATGACGAAAAAATTTGCCCACCCCGATTTTTCAATTAACATCACCCGCCATCCAAATCTGTATCCTGCTTCGTGCCATAAATAATTGCCAGAATACATCAGATGTCTTACGGGGAAGACAAATTGAATCGTAAGAAATACGATCGCAAAAACCTTTTTATATGACTTAGGTTCCGCAGGGTTGATGACTGAATCAGGAAGGTCGAGGTTAAATTTTTTAAAATAATTCCAAAATCTTCTGTGGCTCTTTGCTGTGAAAAAAACAGTTGTACAAGCTATCATAACCCATGGGAAGATGCCAATTGGGAAAAGCAACCACGTGAGGATATGAAAACACACCAACAGTGGGTAAAAATACTTCCGAGCATGATTTGAGAACAGTGCAAAAGGTGTCGCTAGATCGAAAATCGCTCCAAACCAACTAAACACATATGCAGTTTCTCTATACTGAAATAAAGAACCTAGCAATGGAAAGTCACTGTGCTGGGGCAACCAAAGTGTTAGCGGCTGAGCATGAAAAAGCCAGTCTCCATTCAGTTTTGCAAGTCCCGCAAAAAAGTACACCATGACAATTAAAAGCTTACATGTCGAAAGCAGATAGGCATGGACTTTCAACCTTGGCTTGTTGGCTGGCAAAAAACACAACAGAAATGACATGAGCGACACAAAGTAATAATGATTTAAATAATTACTTTTATCTAATAACTCAACATATGTAAAGCAAAGAAAAAACACCAAGCATCCTACTTTGTAAACTTTCCCTGTCATGATGGATACTCCTCCGATCAACATGCCCGCAAAAAGTGTATAAGCACCAAACCTGCTTGGTCTAGGTAGCCATTCAAAACCTTCAAAAGGAAATGTGACCAGTGGATCAAGAATCTGACAATCTATCCATCCGTTGAAAATAAATCGCAGTGTACTAAAGATGACGAGTGCGCCAAATAATCGTCTAAGCGTAATTAATGGTGCTGAGTCAATCATTAATCACCATCATTGTCTTGGTAGGTAATGAGAACACCTAAAGATGACATCATGTCAACTTTAAACAAGACAACAAGCGCTTGAAGTTCACTGTATACTGAGAGACACGTTTCTTGGTTTGTTAATACAAATTCAGAGAGTGGATCATCCAATGATAAAACAGCCTCTTTTGAAGATTGAATTTGGGCTATAATATCATTGTTAAGGCCTTGTCCAAAGGCTTCATCACCTAGAGAGATCAGATAATCATCAAAACCCACTCCTTCCATGTCTATGGGATTAGAGGAAGAGGAATTCCCCATATATACCTTTTCAATCGATAGCAGGGCTTCATAGAGCAAATCAATGCTCCAATAATTGGCGTATTTGGCTTCTACATGGCCTGGCAAAGGATTGCCCGAGAAGGTGCTTACTCCTGATGGTAAACCGAGTTTTTGCTTTCGAATATTTGCTTCAAAGACCCTGTTGAAGGCATTGAGAATTGCACCAATCGAGCTGCCCATTTCTGTCCCTGTCATTGATACAAAATTTGATTGATATGAGGATTGCCAGGTTTCTAAAACCAATTCGCCTTGTTCGTTGAGGAATTCAGCTTGTCTAACCAGATGCGATACTCTTGCTGGATTCGCGTTTAATTTATCCATGGCCCCTTCTTCATTTAGCAAATAGTCAAGCGCAGGCAAACCTACATTATCAATGTTACTTGCTTGACCTGCTATCCAGTTTTCAGCTCCGATTGACAATTCAATGTCACCCGTACTTGTTGGATAGGAATTTGTGAACTCTAAAAGTGCATAATCTGACGCAGGGCCAAAGTCGAACAATGAAGCAAGCTGCCATTTTAAACTCACAATCTTTAATTGCTCAATGCATGTTAAAAGCTTACTATTGTCCGCTGGTGACAACGCAAAGTCATTAATAACAGTTAATAGGTTGTTTGTTGAAGCAACATATTCTTCATATGCAGGAATGACAATGTTGTCAGAATAATTGTTCAACAATTCAGACCTGTCAAAATTCGTACTGTTATTGTCGTCAACGTCAGGAACACAGCTGGCAATTGTCACTGAGAACACTAACGTCAATAAAACATTAAAAGCAGAACGACTGGTGAGTCGTTCTGCCTTTAAAAAGGGTATTTGTTTGATAAACATCAATGATATGGTTAAGTTGTTTTTATAGACTTTCGGCATCAGCAGACGATATGCCTAAGTAGCTCGCCAATTGTGATCTTGCTTCAATCAAAGAAGCTGTTGTTACGTTGTAAAAGTTGTCGCCTATGGTACTTTGAATGGAATTTGCATCGGCCAAACTAACCATCGTGTTTTCTCCATAAGGGAGGGACATGATAAAGGCTTTTGCCTCAGATAACTCATGATTTCTAATGGCATCGTCCCCAATGTTTTCAATGGCTCCATTAATATAATGTATCGCGATTGCACCACAAACAAGCTCAAGTTCTTCACGAATGATTTGGATTTGCACATCTCTTACAGGTAACATGTCAGAGGATATTGCCGCTCGTCCTGTCCTGAAAGCAAGATCAATTACGTCCATTGAGTTTCTAGAGTTGAGGTTGATGTCCGTTGCATACTTCAACCAAAACCTGTCATTGTTAATACACTCAGAAATGGATGTGAAATATCCATAAGCTTCATCCCAATGATGTTCCATTGTTGTGTAATAGTCTTCAGCACTAGGGTCTGCATCATCGTTCGCTACGTTCATTTTACCATCACCCAAATAAACCTGCGAGATGTTGTAATAGAAGCAAGCTCCCATGAGACCTTTTTCAATCAACTGAGTCCATTCATAACCCATTGCATTTTGCATGTATGATTTTGTGCCATCATTCGAAGTGACTACACCCGCTCCTTCTAACTCACCATTAGAAGCGGCCCCTAACTCGTTCATCCAACCTTCGAACTGAGCAACCGTTTCTGGATCTCCCCCGACTGTCTTGCTCCTTAATTGCTTTGATGAACCTGTCATTTCTAGGTTGTCACAATCATCCCATGTGTGTGATTCATTGCCAAACATATTGATGAGTGTTGCGCCATCGACAACGGCTCCTCCATTTGCAGTCTTCATGTAAGTGGTCATTTCAGACAACATGTTTAATCTCTGATGTTGGCCTGAAAAACTCACAGTACTGAAACCGTTGTTATCAACAAATGTATAGTCTACAGGCACTGTCAAATCGTAACTACAAGAACCGTCATCATCTTCCGCATTGTCATCATAGTTTGTAGCTACAGGATCAGTACAGCCCGTCTTATCAGGGTTACATGACGTGAAGAAGGTCATCGCTATTACCATTAAAACAACGCCCATTATGGTGTCTATTGTAAATTTCATTATCTTATTTATTTGTATTAATTTTCGGCAAATATATGTTTGGATTTAATGTCTGCACAATACCACAAAAGAGGTATTTAGATTCATTCTTAATAATAAGTTGCGCTTAACCATTGCTTATTTATCTTCATAAATAGGCACCAAAGACATTCAGTTATAAAGAAACTAAACAGCGTCTAAAGTGAATTCTTTACAAATCCATCCTTGCATCATGATGGTAGAATATTTCTCATTTTAGAAACAAGAAGACAGATGGCCAAGACTCAGAATAATAAAACGTGAGGTATTTTTAAGTCGCTATTATTGAAGCGTGAAGTCTGTGATCTCAAAAAATATAGCCTAAAGAATATCTTGACAAAACCTCAATCTAATCGATCTCAATAATCGTCTGACTTGAGAGCCCAAAGCACCCAAATCCGCTACTTACATTCGAATACAAAAGTGAAGGTTCTGCAAAGAAATCTGAACCTCCAGATAAATATGAATCCACACTTAAATAATAACTGGCCAGCTCTGGGCTGAGAGATTCAACTCTTACTCTTGTTGAAATCGGTGCCCATTCAGACGCTTCTGGAATGGACTTTGTTAAGATTTGGACATCGTGTAATGCAGAAACTGCAGAAGAAGAACTTTCATCTGAAACCATAATGACAGAAGATTCATCTTGACTTGTAAGACGTGTAATACGAGGGTCTGTTCTTGTTTGAAAATACATTGCCATCCATTCCTCGTTGCCCGTTTCAGTGTCTTGATAGAGTGCATCAATATGAATTAAATAGTTCTTCTTCACGCCCAAGTTGTTGTCGAAATTAATCGTGTACACATCTTGAATCGACGGACCACCCCAGGGGGATGATGTTGAGTCACCTTGATATTCATAATTTACCTCAAACATAGGTTTTGAAGGCATGGTATTGGTGGCTGTTACCTGATCAAAACCCGGAGCATCAACTGTGAGCGTAATCTGCCCTGAAGTCGTCCCAAAGGTGTTTTCAAGATCTAATTGATATAAAGGGTCGTAGAAGTCCGATTCGGATAAAGTGTAAAGCGTTTGCCCGCCTTCGTCAGTTAAAGTGACCACTGCGCCTTGAACAGGTTGAGGGCCTTCAGCATCTATGACAGAAGCAGAGCTAGATATTTGTGCAAAAATCTTATCGTCCTGGTCATTGACAATGAGTGTCGCAGTAAGCACAGGGATGTGGTCCGGAAAGGGAATTTCTTGAACCACTCCGTCCGTAAACTTCTCACAACTGGTGATTGTAAGTGCCAGGAGAAATGCGTGAAGTAGTGGGGTATAAAAAGATGAGTTTTTCATGATTAAAACGAGTAACGCCAAGCGATTGAGGGAATCATCGGGAAGATGCCATACTCTCGTATGACAGGATTTCCGGCATCATCTTGATCTGTTTGTAAAAAGAAAGGGTTGAGATTGTTATAGGCATTATAAATACTGAAAACGAGTTGTTTCGAACCATCCGTGGTCTTTTTTGTTCGGGTAAGAGATAAATCTAACCTGTGATAAGGACTCATGCGGTACGCATTTTTTTCAGAAGGTATTTCTGGCTCAAAGGTGTAGGTTCCAGTACCAGAGCCATCAGGGATGTATGTCGCGAATGACGACTCGCTTAATGTGAGCGCTCGGCCAGTACCATAAAGCCAAACCGCAGATCCAGTCCATTTGTCTGTAAAATCATGGGTGATGACAAAACTCAGATCGTGTCTTCTGTCATAGGTAAAAGGGTACCAATCTCCACTGTTTATCTCTTCGAACTGACGGTTAGACCAAGAAAGTGTGTAGCCTATCCATCCAGTGGTACGTCCGTATTTCTTTTGGACCAAAAGCTCGGCACCATAGGAGTTTCCGATTCCTTGAGTCACCTTGTCTTCCCAATCACTGTCTAAACTAAAGAGAAAGCTCGCCCCTTCTTTGTAGCTAAGTAAACCATCCATCTCTTTATAGTATCCCTCAAGTGACACCTCTATTTCTCCAAAAGTCTTCGCAAGACCCATGGCAACTTGCCAACTCTGTTGAGGGCGAATTCTAGCTGTAGAAGGAACCCAAAGGTCTGTAGGGAGTCCCAAACCTTCATTCGTAAGTAGGTTCACGAATTGGGCCATTCTTGCAAAAGATGATTTCAGCGCGTAACCTCCGGGGAGTTTAATGTTCAGTGCAGCCCTTGGCTGAAGTGAGTAGTAAGATGTATCCTGCACCATCAGCGCAGAGGCATGAACACCAAGGTTGACTTTGACCCTATCTCCCAAATCGAATTCATCTTCTATATACACGAAGGCATCGTTGGAGGTAATGTCTGAAGGTCCCAGTATCGTATCTATGGCATTGATCTCGCCGAAGTCCAGTTCAAGAGCAGTAGCGCCAGGACTGAAAGTATGATTTGTGAAATTTGCGCCGAACTTCACGAAGTGACGTGCATTGGGCGCATAATCGAAATCTACACGTCCCGTGAAATCCTCTATGCCCGAATTGTACAATGCAGCGAACCTCAAAGAATCTCCCTCAGTCGAGGTTTCTGAGACATCAGCGCCGGTATTGAATTCGTAGAGTGATCTTGTCAACGTTACGTTTGAGAATAGTTTTGGGGTCCATTCATGATTCCATCGGAGCGCTTGTATTGCATTTTTCCAATCCAGGCCAAAATCGAGAGACGAAGTGTTTTGTCCATAATTCTCTGTGGACGCAATTCCGAAATCATCTTTCCCTTGGAATGCGCTGAAATAAAGCCTGTCCTTTTTGCCCACCTTCCAATTGAGTTTTGCATTAAGGTCGTAGAAAAAATATCTTGGGTCAGTCGTAACGTCTGGGTTGTTGTTATTCGCTGCGATTAAGGGAGTAATAAGAAGGTCGAGATAAGTACGTCTGGCACTTATCATAAATGACGCTTTGTCTTTTACGATAGGTCCTTCCAAGGTGAGTTTGGACGCAATGACGGACACTGTTGCATCTCCATGATATTCCTTCATGTGACCATCCTTCATGTTAATTTCAAGAATCGAACTAAGCCTTCCGCCGTAGCGCGCTGGAAACCCACCCTTCGTAATGGACATGTTTTTTACCGCATCCGCATTAAAAACAGAGAAAAATCCAAACAGGTGATTGACACTATACAGGGGCACACCATCCAGAAGCATGAGGTTCTGATCCGGAGAGCCGCCTCTGACATAAAGCCCACTCGTACCCTCACCTCCAGATTGCACTCCTGGCAAAAGTTGAAGGACTTTTAATAGATCTACCTCACCTCCGATTGCAGGAAGACTCTTCACTTGATCTATCGGAATCGTGATTTTTGACATTTGAACTTGATCTTCAATCTTGTTGAAGGACTCACCTGTCACCACCGCCTCGGAAAGCGTTGTGCCAGAAACAAGTTCGATGTCCATGTTAATGTTTTCTTTGAGATTGATCTCAAATCTTTGGGTCGCGTATCCGATATACCTCACGAACACATTGTAGTTCCCCTCGGGAAGCGTCAGAGAATAAAATCCGTAAAGATTTGCTGCCACACCTACTTCCAAATTTTCACACCACACCGTCGCTCCAATTAATTGTTCCCCACTTGAAGAATCTTGAATGTGACCAGAAAGAGTGTAGTTTGTTTGGGAAAATAATGAAGAGGCAATCACAAATTGGCACAAGAAAAGTAGACGCATAGGCAGTACATTTGCAAAGTTTTAATCCAAGCAAAAGTAAGTATCTATGACACAATCGACGCAGTTATTTTCATTCTTAACAGTTCTTGTGTTGACCTATATATGTTCAAATGTTTCCGCCCAAACCGCTCCCGCTACGATAAATGCCATTCGTATCGCCGAAGTTAATCAATCTATTCAAGTGCTTTCCGCTTCGAACGATACGGAAAATCCCTCTCTGCTTATTGTAGGACATGACGGAATCGTTCATTTTTGGGACCCTCAATTAGGGGTAAGGGATACACCGTTTCTGGATCTTGGAGCGACCGGATTAAATATTCTCGACTTTGGGAGCAACAGTGAGCAAGGAATTAATGGCATGACTCTGGACCTTGATTTCGATAACAACGGACTGTTTTACATCATTTACAATGGCTACAGACCTGATGGCACCGGTGAACTCATTGATGAACGTATCCTTTGTTTCGGCACCACAGATGACCACCTTCGTGCAGACACAGAGGTTTGGTATGAAGTGCTTGAACTCGTACAACCTGATCAAGGCCACAATGGAGGCCAAATTCTTTTCGGTCCAGATGAATTCCTTTACATCTCAACTGGGGATGGGGGGTCTACTGGAACCAGTGCAGTCGGAGGAGGCTCAGGGGGGGATGATCATGGACCCATCGGAAATGGTCAGAATCTTGAATCGTTGCTCGGTAAAATTCTGCGTATTGATGTGCACGGACTGAATCCATATACAATCCCATCTGACAATCCTTTTGTGGGCATTGAAAATACGCGAGATGAGATTTGGGCTTACGGATTAAGAAATCCATGGCGTTTCTGCTTTGACTCTGAGAATGGAGACATGTATATAGGGGATGTGGGCGAAGTCGATTGGGAAGAAATCAATTATGAAGCTGGAGGCAGTGGTGGCGGAATAAATTACGGATGGAGGCTCATGGAAGGTCCTGACTGTTATGAACCCATAGTGGATTGTGATCCCAACAATAGCATCACGGAACCCATCTTTGCATTCCCTCACGAAAATGGCCTCTGCAGTGTCATCGGAGGGGTGGTATACCGCGGACAAGACATCCCATCTCTGCAGGGGTATTACATCTTATCTGACGCATGTGGGTTTGGAGACACCCAATTTTTCACATTAATATCCGATGGGAATGGGGGGTGGATCGATCAACCACTTGTCCTTGATGTAGAAGGCGGATTTGTGCCTTGGACAGAAACAAAATTCGCATTCGGAGAAGACAACAAGGGAGAAGTCTACCTCTGCACCAGATATTTCGTGTATAAACTGTTATTCGATCCTTTGAACCCTCCTATAACTTTCCGCGAAGAAGGTTTACGTTTTATCCCAAACCCTGCATCAAGTAATTATCCCGTAACAGTCGACCTAGGATTTGAAGGAGATATCAGTAGGTTAAGAATATTCGATGCAACTGGACGACTCGTGAAAGATTTATATCCTAAGGAATCAGGCGACAACCCTACTTTTTCGGCAAGCGGATTTACTGCGGGAGTTTACAGCGTGCGAGTAGATGTCATAGACCACGATGAAATTCTTTTCGGAAAATTAGTGATCGACGGAGAATAAAACTAAGGACAGGGGCATTCTTCAACGTCCCTTAACACAACCTGAGTCACCGTACTGGATGTATCTGTCATGATAAAAAAGGCAGATTTCACTTTACCACCTCCTTCAATAAAATATCTGCGAGGTTTCTCTCTGGTGGCGCTTTTCTCGTAATCGACATCACCCAATCGTCCAAGATCTGCCAGATCACTTACTGTAAGACCCCCACATTTCAAAACACAATGGGCTTGACTGTCAGCTTGAATACCACTCAAGGCAATCTCTTTCCGAATACGTTCTGAGGGAAGCCAATCCATACAGCCGCGTTCCGAAAACATAATCCAAGTAAGCCCCAAACCTATCATGACTCCTATTAAATACTTCGTCAAACGATTTAAAAATTTCATGTTGCGAATCTACTCCAAACTATCTTCGTCTAACCTTAACTTCGTGATATGATTGAAGTAAATGATTTGTCATTTTCATACGGTGGCAATGCAGCGATAGCGTTTCCTAATTTTAAGTGCAATCGTGGCGAAAAGCTTTTGCTTCTGGGAGATTCGGGGACGGGAAAAACCACCCTGCTTCATTTGCTATGTGGTTTGTTACGTCCCAAATCAGGGTCGATGAATGTTGCAGGGGTTGATCTTAATTCTCTAAACGACAGGCAGCTTGACAAATTTCGGGGGCGTGAACTTGGAATTGTCTTTCAACAATCTCACTTTGTACAGAGTTTAACCGTCGCTGAAAACCTCTCCCTACCTGCGCTCATGAGTGGCACAGAAATGAGTGCGACTGAACTCAAGCAAAGAACGCACGAACTTTTAGAGCGACTTGGCGTGGGGCACAAATCCGATGCCAGACCAAATGATTTAAGTGTCGGCGAGCAGCAAAGAGCCTCTATCGCCAGAGCGCTCGTTCATGAACCTTCAGTGGTCTTTGTGGACGAACCGACTTCCGCATTGGATGACAAAAGCACTGAATCTGTCATACAGCTCCTCGAAGATGAAACTGAAAAGGCAGGTGCGACTTTAATCATCGTCACGCATGACTCAAGACTGAAGACAAGGTACAAAGACCGCGTGGAGCTGTCTCGTCTTGTTCATAATCCCTTAAATGCTTCATGATGCGCCTATCCTATATCGCAAGGCGCAACCTCGCCTCAAAACCATTACAAACGGCGCTCAGTGTCATACTCCTCGCATTCGGGGTGGGCATGGTGAGTCTCATGATGCTCGCCGAGCGTCAAATGACAGACAAGTTTGAAAAAAACATTAAAGACATCGATTTGGTACTGGGGGCGAAGGGAAGTCCGCTCCAACTCATCTTAGCAAATGTATATCATGTCGATGCGCCCACTGGAAACATCTCTCTTGCAGAGGCGGAAAAGGTGATGAAAAATCCATATATCGAATCTGGGATTCCGCTTGCATATGGAGACAATTACCGAAGCTTTAGAATTGTTGGGACGGAATATTCCTACCCTGAGCATTACGACGCAAGTATCGCTGAAGGAAAGCTTTGGGAGGATGTTTTTGAGGTCACACTTGGACATGTTGTGGCTTCTAAAACAAGTCTGAAAGTCGGAGATCAGTTCTTCAGTTCACATGGGCTCACCGACGAAACAGACGTACACAAGGACAAGGCTTTTACCGTTGTAGGAATACTTGCAAAAAGCAATTCTGTCATCGACCAACTGATTTTAACGGGCGTAGAAAGCCTTTGGGCCGTACATGCCGAAGACGATGACCTTGACATCTCTGCTGAGGAACTCTATGCGTCAAGAGAAATTACAGCCGTGCTTCTTAAAAAGCGCAACCCTATGGCCATACTTACGTTGCCAAACCTTCTCCGTGAAACAAATATGCAGGTTGCACTTCCCGCAATAGAAATTAACAGGCTCAATCAACAGTTTGGGTTAGGTGCTGCGACACTTCGGTCGATTGCGCTTCTGATTATGATCCTCAGCTTTGCGAGTATTTTTATTTCTGTTTTTGAGAATATGCAAGCGCGTAGATATGAACTTGCCCTGATGCGCACCATGGGTGCCACTCCCTTCACATTGATCAAACTCCTGTTGTTAGAAGGGGGGATTTTAAGTCTCTTTGGCACCATTTTCGGCTTGATTATTTCACGCATAGGACTCTTTATTTTGGCCTCAGAAGTAGAGAGTAAATTTCAATATGACATCGGAGATCTCGGGTTGATAGCTCCTGAAGTTATTCTTGCAATATTTGCTATCTTAGTAGGGCTAATTGCGGCGGCTCTGCCTGCTGAAAGAACGCTAAGAATGGATATCTCAAAAACGCTTTCGAACGAATGATGAATCTAAAAAAACCTAGAGTTCATGTCCTCCGATCCAGTTGGATTGTTGGAGCAATGATTCTGGTATCTATCGTTTCTCTAGATTGGAGCAGCATGTGTCACCCGTCGCCTGAAGGTGAAGCAATGAAAGACAAAATGAGAATTGTTGCATCTTCGCAACCCTCTCATGAAGCGTCTGATGAAACGCCTGATGACATCGCTACAGATCGCGCCCTTGGTTTTGAAGAACTCACATGGGAGGATTTAACAGACGTTGAATTTAAAGATGTGTATGTCGAAGAATTAGATGCTTATTACTGGAAACCAATATTTGGGCCAAGTGTAGAAAACCTCGAGGGAGGGAAATTCCATATCACTGGATATGTCATCCCAGTGGATATCGACGAAGACTTCTATGTCTTAAGTCGTTACCCATTTGCGAATTGTTTCTTTTGTGGCGGTGCAGGGCCAGAAACGGTGGTCGATCTTCAGTTTACTGGACATTCACCTAGAGAATATGCTACAGATGAACGGCTGACCTTTGCAGGAGAGCTCAAGCTCAATTCAGACGATGTCTACCAAATGAATTACATCATCGTAGGTGCGCACGAATACACGAGTAAATAGAATCACGGGGTGTGTTTTGTCTGACGTCAATCTTTTATTTGTGATAACTTGGCTTGGATTAATTTTCCTTGAATAGACTATTGCAATAAATTGTACGTTAGTAGAAGGTAATAAATCGCCTAATTCAATTCAATGCTAGAATTTTGTAAAACCGTCCTCGTCAAAGTAAGTTTCGACAAAGCATTATTTGCAAAGGAGCTTAAAAAGAGTGTACGGTGGCTGAAAAGATCTGAGATTCACACACTCAAAGATTGGTGCCTCAAGCGATATGGTGAGATCTATGGAGACCTTATCCATGCAACTTTTTCTAACCAAGCCCTCATTGCATGAGGGCTTTTTTTTGCCCTCTCTTTTGCTACAAGGCATGAGGGCTTTTTTTTGCCCTCTCTTTTGCTACAAGGCATGAGGGCTTTTTTTTGCGTTTTCTTTTCTTGCCTGATATAACTTGCAGCACATATGAAGGCACAAAACAGATCATCCTTAAGAGTTGCCATTGTGGGAGGAGGCGCCGCTGGTTTCTTTGCAGCATTCTCAGTGATTGAACATCACAAAGGAGCCCAAGTGGTCATTTTTGAGAAATCAAACAAAATTTTAGCAAAGGTTAAAATTTCTGGAGGTGGCCGATGTAACGTCACGAACGCCTGCTTCAGTGCAAGTCAACTTTCTAAATTTTATCCCCGGGGTGAAAAAGAAATGAAAAAGGCATTCTCTGTTTTTCAGGCAAAAGACACCGTTGAATGGTTTGAAAAACGAGGTGTCAGTCTCAAGGCCGAATCAGACAACAGGATGTTTCCCATCACCGATGATTCACAAACAATCATTGATTGTTTTCTAGAGGAAGCCAAATTAAAAAACATTCAACTCTTAAAACTCAACCCTATTTCGAAAATAACACCTGAAAAAACAGGCTATACATTACATCACAACGAGACCAGAGAACACTTCGACAAAGTCATCATTGCCACCGGAGGAAGTCCCAAGGAAAGTGGTACGTATTGGCTTCGTCAACTAGGTCTTTCCATATCGCCCCCCGTACCCTCACTGTTTACGTTTAATATTCCTGGAGATCAAGTCAAAACATTAATGGGATTGGTTGTGGAAAATGCTACTGTAAGAATACAGGGCACCAAACTTAAATATTCTGGGCCCGTTCTCATTACACATTGGGGCATGAGTGGCCCTGCGGTTTTAAAATTATCCGCATGGGGGGCAAAATTGCTTGCAGAAAAGAAGTACCAGTTTAAAATTCAAATCAATTGGTTGTCAATAAAAAGTGAAGAAGAAGCACACGATATTTTAAAGAAGGCGGATGCAAGTATTCGCGCAAAAAAAATCATGAATGCAAATCCGTTTGGCCTCCCAAATAGAATGTGGGCCTTCCTCCTACAGAAGGTGAAGATAAATCCGGATATGAAATGGTTTGATCTTTCAAAAAAGAGTCTAAATCAACTTCTGAATACCTTGTTAAACGACATCTACGAAGTGTCTGGAAAGACCACTTTTAAGGAAGAATTCGTCACTTGTGGGGGGGTAAAATTGTCTGAAATCGACATGACATCTATGGAAAGCAAAGCCCTGAAAAATCTATATTTTGCAGGTGAGGTTATGGACGTAGATGGGATTACTGGGGGCTTCAATTTTCAAGCCGCTTGGACGACTGGCTATATTGCGGGACAACTGAAATAGTGCGCGCGTTTTACTCTATGTCAATTTTTTCTAGAAATGAACGCAATGTTCCTTTTGAGACCTTCAAAACCCGTTCTCTTGACCGGGCTGTCTTTGAATGTTTTATTAAAGACGTCTTCCGTTAAATCCATCCATTCTGTTTGACCCATTTCGAGCAGGCCGGCCTTGGGTTTAAATTCTTCCTCAAGTGTTCTTTCTGAATGCCTGTTCCAAGGACAAACCTCTTGGCAAACATCACACCCAAAGATCCAATTGTCGAGCTTTCCGGCATAGGGTTCTGGAATCGCACCTTTTAACTCAATTGTGAAATAACTAATGCACTTCGAACCATCTACAACATATGGTTTTATGATTGCGCCAGTGGGACAGGCATCAAGACACTTGGTACAATCGCCACAATGATCCAAAACTGGACCATCAACCACCAGTTCAATATCCAACATCATTTCAGCTAAGAAAAAATAACTTCCTCTTTTTTTTGAGATCAAAAGGGAGTGCTTTCCTATCCAACCAAGGCCTGACTGCTCTGCCCAAGCGCGCTCCATGACAGGTGCGGAATCCACAAAGACCCTTCCATCTACTTGACCCCACTCCGCTCTGGCTTGTTTTAAGAGCTCTTTTAGCTTCCACTTAATGACATAGTGATAATCCTTACCTAAAGCATATTGTGAGATTCTGGGGGCGCCATTTTGCGCGGGCACATCGGGATTGTGATAATTAAACAGCAAGCTCACAACACTCTTTGTTCCAGGGACGAGTTTTCTTGGATCGAGACGTTTG
Organism: uncultured Flavobacteriales bacterium; assembly: GCA_913051865.1. GTDB lineage: Bacteria > Bacteroidota > Bacteroidia > Flavobacteriales_D > Sanyastnellaceae > UBA974. The sequence continues at coordinate 18,681 of CAJXHE010000002.1, read as the reverse complement.
TCAAAGTGGCCCTCCATGTATGTCATCTCCCCGTGCATACCCTCTTTGAGCCACTTATCCAATCTTGGCACTTCTTCCACCAACTCGCGCGCTTGAGAAATGCCCACTGAAGTAAAACCCAATTCTAAAGCTTTTGCTTTAAGCCAAACTGTTCTTTTCTGTGCCAAATGTGTCTCTCGAGACATTGTGCTAATCGAATAAGCTCCCAGACGTGGCGCTTGGTGTCCGTCCCAAATGCTCAAACGCGGCTTTTGTTGCCTGCCTCCCCCTTTGCGTTCTAACCAACAAGCCCTCCTGAATGAGGAATGGCTCATACACCTCTTCTAGGGTTCCTGCATTTTCTCCTATGGCAGTTGCCAGCGTCGTCATCCCTACTGGTCCACCTGCAAATTTATCAATCAGCGCCGATAAAATTCGATTGTCCATCTCATCTAATCCACGTTTATCGACTTGCAACGCATCGAGCGCATAATCAGTAACCGCAGTTGTAATCGTTCCGTCACCTTTAATCTGGGCAAAATCTCGTACCCTCCGCAAAAGGGCATTTGCAATTCTAGGGGTTCCTCTGCTTCGAGAAGCAATTTCATGTGCTGCAGCTAGATCATGTGTAATGTCTAAGATTCCAGCGCTCCGTTCAACAATGTCAGTCAATGTTTTCGCGTCGTAATACTGCAGCCTGAGATTTATGCCAAACCTGGCTCTAAGCGGTGCTGTTAAGAGACCTGATCTCGTCGTCGCGCCTATGAGTGTAAAGGGATTCAAATCAATTTGGACAGTCCTCGCATTTGGACCAGAGTCGATGACCAAGTCTATCCTATAATCCTCCATTGCGCTGTATAGGTATTCTTCTACGACTGCACTAAGCCTGTGAATCTCATCTATAAAAAGAATGTCATTCACCTCTAAACTGGTTAACAGTCCAGCGAGATCACCAGGCTTATCAAGAACTGGTCCTGAGGTTGTACGGATTTTTACCCCCATCTCATTCGCAACAATGTTTGCAAGTGTCGTCTTTCCTAATCCTGGAGGCCCATGAAGTAAAAGATGGTCAAGGGATTCATTGCGTTGTCGGGCAGCTGCAACAAATATTTGCAGGTTGTCCATCGCTGCACGTTGACCGGTGAAATCTTCAAACTGTGCAGGTCTTAGCACACGTTCGAATTCAATATCCGAACGGTGTGCATCACTGTCTCTCATGTCAAACTCTTCGTTTGGCTCCATGTGTGCAAGTTAATCGAAAAGAAAAACCCCTCGAAAAGATATCGAGGGGTTTATAACATTTTATCAAGAATGAGAATCAGTGTCCGACCTCCCCATCTTTAAGAGGGGTCGTCTGCAACACAAAGTCTTCATCATGCGCGGGATTGCTGTAATCGTAAGGCCAACGATGAACTTCTGGCAATGCTCCAGACCAGTTGCCATGAATATGTTCTACAGGAGTAGTCCACTCCAATGTGTTCGATTTCCAAGGATTCTGAGTAGCTGCTTGACCTCTGAAAATGCTGTAAAAGAAGTTGAACATGAAAACCAACTGAGCCAGTGCGCCAACAATCGCAAACATCGAAATAATCGGCTGAAGGTCTGTCACTGAATCGAGGAAATCGAAACTCGTTGAATCATAATACCTTCGAGGCGCTCCAGCCAAACCGACAAAGTGCATCGGGAAGAATACGCCGTATCCGCAAACGATGGTAAACCAGAAGTGAACATACCCCAGCTTGGTATTCATCATCCTTCCAAACATCTTCGAGAACCAATGGTAAACACCTGCAAACAAACCAAAGATCGCCGAGAGACCCATCACAATATGGAAGTGCCCTACCACGAAGTATGTATCATGAAGCGTCACGTCAAGTGCCGAATCTGCAAGAATAATACCTGTCAATCCTCCTGTGACGAAGGTGCTCACAAGACCAATACTAAAGAGCATAGCTGGTGTGAAACGGATATTTCCTCTCCACAGGGTTGTGATGTAGTTAAACGCCTTCACTGCTGAAGGAATCGCAATAAGCAAAGTCGTGAAAACAAATACCGATCCCAGGAATGGATTCATTCCCGTGACAAACATATGATGTGCCCAAACAATAAAAGATAGAAATCCAATCGCAATGATTGAGCCTACCATGGCCTTGTATCCGAAGATCGGTTTTCGAGAATTCGTAGCGATAACTTCTGAACTGATTCCTAAAGCAGGAAGCAGAACAATGTAAACCTCTGGGTGACCTAAGAACCAGAAAAGGTGCTGATAAAGAATCGGAGATCCTCCAGTGGCGTCTAATGCCTCACCTCCAATGAAGATGTCGCTTAAGTAAAACGCTGTCCCCATCATTCTATCCATCAGAAGTAAGACGATTGCTGAAACCAAAACTGGGAAAGAAAGCACACCGAGAATGGCTGTTACAAAAAACGCCCAAATGGTAAGAGGCAAACGTGTCATGCTTAACCCCTTTGTTCTCAAGTTGACAATCGTAACAATGTAGTTAAGTGAGCCCAAGAGAGAAGAAACCACAAACAAAGTCATGGATAAGAGCCAGAGGGTCATTCCCGTTCCAGAACCAGGCATGGCCTGAGGCAATGCACTTAAAGGAGGGTAAATTGTCCATCCCCCAGATGCTGCGCCGCCCTCTACAAAAAGCGAGAAAATCATCACGACACATGAAATCACAAAAAACCAGTAGCTAAGCATATTGAGGAAGCCCGAAGCCATATCTCTTGCGCCAATTTGAAGTGGAATAAGAAGGTTAGAGAATGTCCCGGACAAGCCTGCGGTTAAAACAAAGAACACCATAATTGTTCCGTGAATTGTTACAAGCGCCAAGTAGGCATTTCTATCTAAAACGCCTCCAGGAGCCCATTTTCCAAGGAACGTTTCAAGGATTGCGAAACTCTCTCCTGGCCAACCCAGTTGAAGTCGAAAAAGAATGGACAGCGATACACCCAGAATTCCCATAACGATTGCAGTTATGAGGAATTGCTTAGAGATCATCTTGTGATCGTATGTAAAAATATACTTCGAAATGAAGCTTTCCTTATGATTGATATTTCCCATAATCAGTTCTTTTCGGCCATGTAAACTTTCTGCTCAGAGAGCCAAGCATCGTATTCTTCTTGTGTCTCAACCACAATGGTCATCTGCATATTAAAGTGGGCAGAGCCACACACTTTATTACAGAGAAGGATGTAGTTGAAGTCAGGATTGTCGAGGATGGTACGCATACTGTCCGTTGTAATAGTCGTTTCTATTTTAAACCGTGTAGGCAATCCGGGAACGGTATTCATCTGCGCTCTGAAGTGAGGCATAAACGCCGAATGAAGGACATCTCTTGATCGGAAAACAAATTCAATTTCTCTTCCAATGGGAAGGTGGAATTCTGATTTTACAATCCGATCGTCTTTACCAACTTCCCAGGCATCAAAACCATCTCCTACTTCGTAATTCTTAAGTTCTAGAATACGTTGACGGTGTCGCTTGAGACGGTAAATTTTATCTTCTTTAGCTTCATATGCAGCATCAGTCATAACCTTTGCAGTCCCTGAATTAAGAAGATCATTAATCGCAGTGAGTCTGGATTCAATATTATTCTTATAGCCCTCAGTCATCTCATGATGTGAATCATCATGATCTGAATGTTCATGGCCTGAATGTCCGTGGTCGTCTGATGGGTGAAGTGAACGCTCGAGCTCAACTTTCTCAGCCAAGAGGTGACCTTTCTCAGCATTGAGTTCCTCATTCAACTTAGCGATCTTGTCTTCGATTTTAAGAAGGGCTTGATCTATTCCGTCCTGGGTAACGATACCGAGGGGATTTAATGGTGTAATTAGGTTGAAGTTCGTAGATCCAAATGCATCATCGTCCCCAGCGTAACGTGCAGTCCAATCAAACTGTTTTGAATAGAGCTCCACGCGAAGAGAGTCATCAGATGCTGGACCAGTCATTTCTGACCACGTCTGAAGACCGTAAATAATAATAACCGCTAAAACAATAGATGGGATAACGGTCCAAATAACTTCGAGACGCGTATCATGCGGGAAGAAGTGCGCTGTTCTATTCTTATCAAATCTGTACTTAAATGAGAATATAAAAATGAGTGCATTGACAACAAAGAACACAAAAATGACAAGCGCCAGATTATAGCCCATTAACATATCTACAGCCTCTCCATGAAGTGATGCAGAAGGTGGTAAATAATCACCATAACGAACGAATTGCCAAATCGTGGTGCCAAATAAGACAAACATAAATACAATCCAGAGTGAACCCTGTAAGCGGGTATCCGCCTCAGAAATGTCCTCTTCACGATGTCCACGAAGACGTGCAGAGAGTTGGTAGATTTTAGCCAATTGAGCTACGGCTATAATGCCTACAACTATGACTAAAAGTATGAGAAGTTTCATTCGTTAGCTTAGTTTTCTGGGTCAGTAATGTAATTCTTTTGATTCCTGAAGCATGGGATGATTCCTAGCGATCAGTGGCGCTTTTGAGAGCGTCGATAATGTTCGATTGATAAACAATCCAAGGAAACCAAGGAACAATCCAACTTCAAAAAGACCAAAAACATTGTGGTTAAACATGGTTCCTGGAATAACCAAGAGATAGACATCCGCAAAGTGTCCTACAAATATGAGGAAAGCAACAGGAAGTATAAACTTGGGGTTTCTTTTTGTGTCTCTAGAGATTAAGACCAGAAAGGGAACCACAAAGTTGATTAAAAACATGAGAATGAAAGGAACTTTATAATCTGTGAACACTCGGCTCACATAGTAAGTCACTTCTTCCGGAATGTTTGAATACCAAATAAGCATAAACTGGCTAAAGAAAAGGTAGCTCCACAACATCGAGATTGCAAACATCCATTTCCCCAAATCGTGCATGTGACTGTTCGAAATTTCTTGAAAGTACCCTTGTGTTCTCAACCAAAGAATCGTGACGTGGGTGAAGATGATCATCGCTACCCACATCCCGGAAAACAAATACCATCCATAGAGTGTACTAAACCAGTGAGGGTCGATCGACATCAGCCAATCCCAGGATAGTGTTGAAGAGAACACTGCGAAAAATACCAAGAATAACGCGCTACGACGGAATACTTTATAGTGTAAATCGAGATTGGGTGCCTTGTCTTCTTGAAGAGACCACTTCCGGAACAACATCGCAAAACCTAGAAATGTTATCAGGTAAATAATTGTCCGTAACCAGAAGAACCAAGCTGAGAAATATCCTTTTTTTCCAGCAATGATGTGATCGTAGTTCGGATTCACAACAGCGCCTGAAACTTCTTTGTCAGCATACTTAGTCACGCCACCATCTACAGTCATAAACTCATGATAAAGGGAGGAGTCCATCCAATGATACAAGTGGTGTAAGTCCAAATGTCCAGCCAACAAAACGATGACTATGACAGCCGCACCATAGGGCATATAGCCAAACATGGCTTCTAAGAAACGTTTAATGACAACGGACCAAGCGCTTTCTGTAGCATATTGCAATGCATAGAAAAACAATGCTGCCAAAGAAATAGAAAAATAGAAAAAACCATTTACTAGCAAATTCGCCCACCATCTTTGGTGATGATCAGAATGGTCTGTTAGATATCCTCCAACAAGAGCAATTAACCCTACAGCCATTAAGACTTGAGTAATCAGCTTAGCACGTCCTTCAAATTTGAATTCCATGGTTAGTTGTTATTTTGATTTTCAGTCAGTACCTCCACACCGTTTTCGTCAAAAGAAGGCATTTCGCCTCCATTTTGCATGACTTTGATGTATTGTACAATCTGCCAAAGTCCTTTGGGAGAAATCTGAGATGCATGAGAACCCATAAGACCTTTGCCATACATCAAAGTGTGATACATCTTTCCTTCTGGGAGGTCTTTCAATTTCCCTGAGAAATCGGGAATACCAAGAATGTGCCCATTTTTAGAAATGGCGCCATCTCCTTTTCCATTCTCCCCGTGACAATGAGAACACATTAATCCAAAACTTAACGCTCCTGCCTCAATATTCTCTAGGGTAGTCGGCAGTGGAGAGCGATTCTCTTTTCCTGCCAATTCATAGCCTTCAGTGGTGTTTGGATAAGGGTATGGAAGTACAAGCGCCTTATCTTTTTCTTGAAATGCAATTGAACCTGCAACAGGCTTGCGTGCACTTTGCTTGTTACGTTGAGACACTGCCACTTCCTCTGTAACATAGTAAGGATCCTCACCATAATCAACGTAAGCTTCTATCGCAGGAGATCTGTACATGTCAGGCATGTATTCAACACCTGGACTATTTGGATCTGTTGTACATGAAGCCATCATAGCAAAAGCTACAATCACTAACGTGGTGTATTGTTTTGTTTTGTGCATCATGATTCCTTCACATCTTTGATGCTTAGTTCGAATACATCTGTTTTCTTTATTTCCGATTCAAGATCCTGAGCATTCATGCTATTTGTATCTGTTGTAATCTCCATGACGAACTTGTCATCTGTCGTTCTGGGATCAGGATTTGTAGCGGGCATTCCAGGAAGTGTTCCATTTCGAAGGAGGTACGTAATGACCATTCCATGGGCTGCACAAAAAACTGAGAACTCAAATGAAACGGGGATGAAAGCCGGTAAATTTTCAAGCAAAGAAAAACTTGGCTTTCCACCGATATTCATAGGCCAATCAGAAATCATTGTATACCACATAAAGAATACGGCCAATGACAAGCCTGACATGGCATACATGAAAGATGTAATTGCCAATCGGGTACGCTTAATTCCAATCACCGGATCAATCCCGTGAATGGGAAATGGTGAGTAAACTTCGTTTACATGTATGCCCTTGCCTACAAGTTCACGAGCTGCTACCAGTAGCTTTTCGTCGTCGTCATACATGACGTGGAATACCTTTTTCATGATGGTATTATTTGACTTGTTCATTTTTGTAAGACTCTCCGCTTGACTTTAATATCGTCTTGAGCTCATTCAAAGCGAGTACTGGAAAGAATCTTGTAAAGGTGAGGAAAAGGGTCAGGAATATTCCCAGTGTGCCGATAAATATCCCTACGTCAGTTGCTGTAGGAATAAACTCCCCCCAACTAGAAGGCAGGTAATCTCTGTGAAGAGAGGTGACGATAATTACGTAACGCTCAAACCACATTCCGATATTCACCACAATTGACAAGATGAATGTCGCCACCAAGGATCGTCTAATTTTCTTGAACCAGAACAGTTGGGGACTTATTACGTTGCAGGTCATCATCGTCCAGTAAGCGGCTTTATAAGGTCCTGAGAAACGGTTGATGAATGCATAGCTTTCATACTCTACACCAGAATACCAAGAAATAAACAACTCAGTCAGATAAGCGACACCCACAATGGAACCAGTAACAATAATCACGATGTTCATGTACTCGACATGCTTCACATGGATATAGTCTTCGAGTTTATATGCTTTGCGCATCACGAGCAAGAGCGTTTGGACCATGGCAAACCCAGAAAATACAGCTCCTGAAACAAAGTAAGGAGGGAAAATAGTCGTGTGCCATCCTGGAATAACCGACGTCGCAAAGTCCATAGATACAATCGAGTGCACAGAGAATACCAGTGGGGTCGCAATCCCCGCAAGCACCAAACTGAGCTCTTCAAAACGATTCCAATGTTTTGCACGTCCACTCCAACCAAAACTCATAATGCCATACATCTTCTTTGCAAATGGCTTCGTGACCCTGTCGCGAATCGTCGCGAAATCAGGAATCAGTCCCACATACCAGAATACAAGTGATACTGAAAAGTAGGTGGAAATCGCAAATACATCCCAAAGAAGTGGACTGTTGAAATTGACCCAAAGTGACCCGAATTGATTGGGCAATGGGAAAACGTAATACGCCAACCAAATCCTTCCCATATGTATTCCTGGGAAAACGGCAGCCATGATGACTGCAAAGATGGTCATTGCTTCTGCTGACCGATTAATCGCCATACGCCATTTTTGTCTGAAGAGCAGTAGTACCGCAGAAATCAAGGTGCCAGCATGACCGATACCGACCCACCAGACGAAGTTGGTAATATCCCAAGCCCATCCCACAGTTTTATTTAACCCCCAAACGCCAATTCCTGTGCTTATGAGATATAAAATTGAGCCAATGCCATAAATCGCAATGATGCTCGAAATGGTGATCAGAATTTTCCAGCCGAGTGAAGCAGGCTCCATAATTGGTCCGACCACATCGTCTGTAATGTCCTTATAAGTCTTGTGACCTAGGATTAACGGTTCGCGTATTGCTGATTCTTTCTGCATTGTAGTTAAATCAAGCTTCGTTACTATCTACATTCCTCACCTTGGTGAGGTAGAAAATATTTGGCTTTACACCAATCTCATCCAAAGCATGGTAAGAGCGATTGTTATGAGATTGCTTATATACTGCTGAATCCTTGTCATTCAAATCACCAAATTTAATGGCCCCTGCAGCACATGCATCCGAACATGCACAAGAAATCAAATCATCAGTCAACTTTACTTGTTTCTTCTTTGCATCTAGCTTCGCTGACTGTATTCTTTGAACACACAAAGAGCATTTTTCCATGACTCCACGTGCACGAACTGTAACATCAGGATTAAGAACTAGACGAGCAAGTGAATCATGAGCAGGATTAACATTCTCAAACTTTGAATGTCCTTTGTAGTTGAACCAGTTGAATCTACGAACCTTGTATGGGCAGTTGTTTGCACAATATCTCGTTCCTATGCAACGGTTATATGTCATTTGATTCAAGCCTTCATTGCTGTGTGTTGTTGCTGCTACAGGACATACAGTCTCACAAGGAGCATGATTGCAATGTTGACACATCATTGGCATATGAACAGTTTGAGGGTTTTCAGAGGGATCTTCCATCCTAGAGTAACTTTCAATTACACCAACACCTTCCTCCTCACCTTTTTCTAATGAAAAATCAGAAGCATAATATCTATCTATTCTCATCCAATGCATATCACGATGACGAAGAACTTCATCTTTACCTACAACACTTACATTATTCTCAATGTGACACGCCGTAACGCAAGATGAGCAACCCGTACACGTTGTCAAATCAATGGTCATGCCCCATCTATGACCTACCTCCTCAACAGCATGACTGTTCCATAAATCGAATTCAGCAACAGGTTTCTTGTCTCTGGAATCAATTACACCATCGCGATTTAAATCTTCATGAACATTTAAAGCAGGAGCCTTGTTCCATGATGCTGTTCCTTTTTTCTTTTTAGATTCAGCAAGATATGCACTTAAGTTTGTTTCTTTTACAACAGATTCACGCCCCATGTATGTGCTGTGAAGCTGAGTACTCGCCAATGGATATTCAGTGCCTGTAGGCTCAATGGTTATGTCATAGTTGTCTTGACTGGTAAATGGAAATGCATTAGCTCCAATAGGCATTGGTTTGCCTGAGTCCAACATAATATGTTGACCCTTTTCTCCTGTTTGGTATGCCGCATTACCTATTTTCTCTCCTTCAGAACCTCTCCCATAGCCTAAGGCTATAGAAACAGTTCCTGGTTTCTGACCCGGTTGCATAAATGCTGGCAGGGTCACAGTGTGTTTCCCCGAAGTAACTTTTACAACTGATGCAGGATTTTCTTGTGCAATGTAGGTGTTCAAACCCATCGCATCCATATCAACTCTAGACATCATCACATAGTTGTCCCAAGTAACTTTTGATACAGGATCCGGAGTTTCTTGAAGGAATGGATTTGCGGCATGTTGACCTACACCTATTGCTCCTTTAACATAGGTCGCCAGTTGCATCGCTCCGCCCTTTCTATTCGAAACTTCGGCTAAGGCATTTGATATGTCTATGAATGCTGCGTAATTCGGGGTCTCTAATTGTTCAGCTATGGCAAAAGTGCCATCATGAACGGCTCCATTCCAGGTGCTGTCAGAATACAAGGCATCTTCCGAGTAGTTGACATTGTATTGCATCCTAAGGAAGGTGTACCAATCTGTTATTTCAAATCCTGACCAAATCAAAAATGATTCTTGAGCTGCTCGAGTTGAAAATAAAGGCTCAATTGTTGGTTGCACCAAGTCTATTCTTCCTGAAGTCAGGCTTAAATCATTCCAACTTTCAAGGTAATGATGGTCTGGCGCAATGTATGTAGAACGTATCGCTGTCTCATCAGCTATTCCATTCATGCAAACAGAAGTCTTTACCTTTTTAATCCCCTCATTAAAAGCTGCTGCATTAGGAAGATCGTAGGACGGATTGCATCCATAAGTGACTAATAATGATAACTTACCTGCATTCATATCAGCAATAAGGTCAGCAACATTGGTGTCATTTCCTTGGAAAGATCTTGAAGGTTTCTCCAAATTGATGGTCTCTCCGTAATTCCCAAGAGCTTGATTAATTGAAGCTACAATAGTTTGCGTGGCTATATCATTGGATCCGGCAAGAACGATGGATTGTCCTTTTGATTTTTGTAAACTCTTGGCAGCTTGTTGTACTCGTTTCGTTGTGACATTATCAAGGTTCTTTATTGACGACCCATTGATTGCAGCTAAAATTCCAGCAACAACGTTTCCTTCATCAGAAGGCTTTATCATCGTTCGAACATCTGCATTTGTACCCGTCTGAGACATTGTTGTTTCAAACTGAAAGTGTTTTGATTGAGTACCTCTTTCTGGACTTTTCATCGCAGAGTAATCACACTCTATATTCGTAGATGTAAGCCAACTGCTTAAGAAGTCGGCAGAGATACTAACAATCACTTCTGCCTTTGAGAAATCATAAGAGGGTATAGCATTGACCCCAAAATAAGTAGAGTGTGTTTCGCGAAGAGCCATGTATGAAATCGGGTCATACTGAACTTGCTCGAACCCCATAGCGTCAATCGCTTTTTGAGTAGATGGACTTAAGATGGTATTGGTTAAAATTACTTTTCGTCCAGTTTCTGCAATGGCCGATAACATCTTTGAATCAAGTGCTTCCCATGAGATAGATTTTTCTTTCTGTCTAGGGCCATCTAGTCTAGCTTGGTCGTAAAGACTCACCACCGAACCAATAACACGAGCATTTGCTTTGCCAAGTCCAGTTTTGGAATTTCCCATCACAAAAATGGGCCGACCCTCTCGGGTTTTTACCATAATAGAAATGTAGTCTAGCCCATCATAATACGTTGAAGCATAATGATTGGCTACCCCTGGCGTAACCTCCGCGGGTTTATTGATGTAAGGTATCGACTTGATGACTGGTGTTTCACAAGCTGTAAGAGTAGCAGCCGCCAATGAAAACCCCATGAATTTTAAAAAATCTCTCCTCCCTGTTGTAGTTGCGCCATGGCGCTCATCGGCCAAAAACTCATCCACTGGAATCTGCTCCTGAAACTCTTTCTTCTGAAGCTTTTGAAACACTTCTGTTCCCTCTAACTCATCCAATGCGGCCCAGTATTTTTTGCTATTAGCCATTTATTCTCAGGTTCATTTGATTAATAGTGACACTTGGAGCATTCCCAGCCTCCAAGTTCTCTAACAGTGATTTTATCATCTTCTAAGTAGCGACGCAATTCCTCATTACCTCTTTCAGAGTTATTGAGTCTTTCATGAATCTCTTCGTAATATCCGTTGCTGGTCAAATCAACCTCTGCCTTGTTGTGGCATTCAAGACACCATCCCATCGTAAGGGTAGGCTTTGACAATTGAATTAAACCAGGGTAAGCATCTACCAACTCATTGATTTCCTCAACTGGGGCGATTCGACCAACACTGTATGTGCTGACATCACCGTGGCAGTTTTGGCACTGAAGACCACCAACAGTGACATGTTGTTGATGGCTGAAGAACACATGGTCAGGGAGGTTATGCACCTTGTTCCATTTAATGGGCTCGCCGTCATAACTGTCCTGCGGCAATACATTACCAATCTCCCCGTCACCATCTATGTACGTGCCTGTGTTTGAGTCAAAACCTATCGCAGCGTAAATTTTCTCGATCTCTGCAGTGCCAGATATTTTTCCTTTTTTAATTGCTTTGTGGCAATTCATACAAACGTTTGTGCTCGGGATTCCAGCATGCTTCGATTCGTAAGCACTGTGGTGACAATACTTACAATCTATTTCGTTCTCACAAACGTGAATACTGTGGATAAACTCTATGGGTTGGTCTGGGCTGTAGTCGGCATAAAGGCCTATGTCCATGAGCGCTGAGTAGCCAGCAACTACAAGATATAAAACAAAGAATACGCCCACCAAAGACACAGGTACAAGGTTGCTCCAAACCCATCCCCCTAACCGCTGCATGTAACTTGAGTCAGGCAACATCTCCTCACCATTTTTCTCTGCCAACACATCTGTTAGTGAACGACTCACTCCGGAGGCACCAAGAGCAATCGTGATAAAAAGAACAAACAAGATTAGGAACCAAATCATATTGCCAGATTCAGAGTCCTCGCTTTTGTCTTCGTCTATCGTCGGACAGTCGGCACTCGCATCAGCAGTAGCTCCTACAACTTCTGGAGGGTTACTTACGTAGGCCATAATATCTCCAATCTCCTCCTTAGACACAGCTTGAGCTGTCATCCATCCGTAGGTTCCGACATAACGATCGACCAATCCTTTGATATACTTGTCTCCAGATTCATGAGCCTCTTGGGGATTTTGAATCCACCTCACAAGCATCTCATCTGTGGACCCCCATCTATCCTGAAGGCCTGACAAACCTGGCCCTACAAGGACTTCATTAGTAATCTTATGGCAAGAAGCACAATTTGCATTGAAAAGTGTTTGGCCACTTATTGGGTCACCAACCTCCCAGATGCTTTGTGCACCGATTCCAGTTACCTGGAAAAGTAGTACTGTACATATAGCTATTGCTAGATGTTGAACGCGGATCAAACGACTGTTCATAGGTTTTTTCATATCAATCGAGTACACTCAATTACCGTACAAAAATACAATGAAATTTACGTTTATCGCATCTTTATGTCATAGCAATGTCATTAGATTTGCTTATTTAGACTGTTTCCAAACAAAATTTAATTTGTAAGGCACTTAGAATGAATACATCCATTAGATTTGCATCATGAACAAGCCTGTTAGATTTATTTTAAACTTCACAACTTTGGCATTATGTCTCTTCGCTGAACCTTCATCAAGCTTAGGCCAAGAGGGTAACTCTTGGTGGAAAAATATCTTTAGATCCGCACCCGACACACCCCAGGTCATTGAACAAATTATCCCTTTGGATAGTTGCATGACAGTTCATGAGGAGAACCTTGAAATAGTTGATTCAGTGAATCTTATAAATGGAATCGAGGTGTTAGAAAAAAGAATCGGAATGGGTCATGTTCAAATTTATTTGGACTCCGCAATAATGGAAATCAATGCAAATGCACTTGAAGAGATCAAACATCTCAAAGGATATCGTGTTCAGATTCATTTTGGAGATCTAGAGAGTGCACGTGAAGTTCGCGCCAAATGCAGACGTCAACTCGCAGGTAAAAAAGTCTATCTGGAATCAATCGCACCAAACTATATTGTATCCGTAGGAAATTACAGAGACAGATGGGAGGCCGAATTTGAATTGGGAGCATTGAAAAAACGCTACCCTAACGCCGTCATTGTCCCAACGAATATAGAAACACCTAAACTTTGAACGTCTGTAGATTAACTCTCTAACGTTTGTTTCACCTGTATTTCTTCATAAGCCTCGATAATGTCTCCGACTTTAATGTCGTTAAACTTATCAATATTTAGTCCGCACTCGTATCCTTTTGCGACTTCCTTTGTGTCGTCTTTGAATCTCTTTAGCGAACCTAACAAGCCCGTATAAACGACGATTCCTTCACGAAGTACACGAACCTTGTTGGATCGTAAAATCTTCCCTTCATTGACAATACAGCCGGCAATCGTTCCGATTTTAGAAATCTTAAAGGTCTCACGAATTTCAGCACTTCCTACAATTTTCTCTTCGATCTTCGCTGATAGAAGTCCCTCCATAGCTTCACGAATCTCTTCAATTGCTTTGTAGATGACAGAGTATAGCTTGATCTGCACTTCCTCTTCTTCAGCGAGTTTACGCGCAGTGGCTGAAGGACGAACCTGGAAGCCAATAATGTAAGCGTTTGAGGCAGATGCAAGGAGTATATCTGATTCTGAAATCTGACCTACGGCCTTGTGGATAATCTTAACTTGAACCTTCTCAGTAGAAAGTTTTTCAAGAGAATCCCCGAGAGCCTCAATAGATCCATCCACATCACCCTTAACAATAAGATTGAGTTCCTTGAATTCTCCTACTGCAATACGACGTCCCAATTCCTCAAGAGTGACACTCTTCTGTGTACGAACACCTTGCTCACGTTGACGCTGCTGTCTTTTAACAGCGATTGTCCGCGCTTCTTTTTCATCCTCAAACACATTAAAATTATCTCCTGCATTGGGCGCGCCATCAAAACCGAGAACAGAGACAGGAACAGAGGGTCCTGCTGACTCAACACGGTTTCCGCGCTCATCGAACATCGCTTTAATTTTACCTGAATACTGACCCGCAAGTATAGGGTCTCCAACGTGAAGTGTACCAGACTCAACCAACAGGTTCGTGACATATCCTCTTCCAATATCGAGTGTGCTTTCAACGACTGTACCCACAGCACGTTTTTCGGGGTTTGCTTTCAATTCAAGCATCTCTGCTTCTAAAAGTACTTTCTCCAGTAATTCTTCAATATTCGTTCCGTCTTTCGCAGAGATTTCCTGGCACTGATACTTGCCACCCCATTCCTCAACCAGAACATTCATTTCGCTGAGTTCCTTTTTAATCTTATCTGGATTCGCCTCCTCCCGGTCCATCTTATTAAGCGCAAAAATCATAGGTATTTCAGCTGCTTGAGCGTGGTGAATCGCCTCCTTTGTTTGAGGCATTACCGCATCGTCAGAAGCAATAACAATAATTGCTAAATCTGTTACTTGAGCACCACGAGCACGCATCGCAGTGAAAGCCTCATGACCTGGAGTGTCTAAGAATGTGATCTGCTGGCCACTTTCGACAACAACAGAATAAGCGCCAATATGCTGGGTAATCCCCCCTGCTTCACCTGCAATGACATTGGCTTTTCGCACGTAATCCAGAAGTGAGGTTTTACCATGGTCAACGTGACCCATGACTGTTATAATTGGTGGACGAGAAACCAAATCTTCCTCATTGTCCTTTTCTAATTCGATGGAATCCTCAAGGTCCGAACTTACAAACTCGACATCAAATCCGAAATCTTCGGCAATCATCGTAATCGTCTCTGAATCGAGCCTCTGATTGATTGAAACCATGATCCCCAACGTCATACACGCAGAGATGACATCATTGACAGACTTATCCATCATTGTTGCGAGCTCCTGAACAGTCACGAATTCAGTTAGCTTGAGGACTGTTTCCTCTAACTGCTGTCGCACCATTTCGTCTTCCGAACGATCTTTGATGTCCTTTCGTTTCGCTCGCCTCATCTTAGAAGACTTCGACTTCTTACCACCTGACAGACGCGCAAGTGTCTCTCTGATTTCCTTCTTGATATCTTCTTGACTCACCTCCTTTTTAACGGCGCCTCTGTTACCTGGCCCTCTATTTGGGCCACCGCGCCCTGCCGGACCTTTACTTACACCACCTCTAGATGCACCGCCTGGTCCTTTATTCGTTCCGACACGACCTCCAGCACCAGCTGGAGATGTTCGACCTACGCCTCTTCCAGGAGTATTCGCTTGCTTTTCTATATCAACCTTAACTCTTACGCGTTTACGTTTGCCGTTGTCCTTGGTCTTTTTCTTCTCGACCGGGAGGACAATTTTCCCAACAACTTTTGGACCAGAGAGTTTCTCTACTTTTGTTTTTATAGCCGGGTTAGATGACTTTTCTGAAACTAAATCTGGTGAAACAACGATATCTGGCAAAGCAGATTTAACAACAATCTTGTCTTTTTCTGCATTCGCTTTTTCCCTTGCAATAACTGCGGCAGCTTTCTTTTCAGAGGCTTCCTTTGCTTGTGCTTCAAAATCTAATTTTCCAAGAACCTTTACACCTTTTAGCTCTGGTGTTTTCACTGACCCCTTTGCCTTCGCCTCTTTGGCTTTTGTGGTTGCGGCAGCTTGGACTTCTGCAGCTTTTGCTTCGGCTTCAGCAGCTTGGGCTAAGGATTCAGCAGCTTGTGCAGCGGCTTCGGCGGCGGCAGCAGCTTCGGCTGCGGCTTGAGCCAACTTCGCGTTATTTGCAACTTCTTCAGCTGCTGATTTCTCAGCCGCTTTTAGGGCAGCTTCTGAT
Source organism: uncultured Flavobacteriales bacterium (assembly GCA_913051865.1). Classification (GTDB taxonomy): domain Bacteria; phylum Bacteroidota; class Bacteroidia; order Flavobacteriales_D; family Sanyastnellaceae; genus UBA974. The sequence continues at coordinate 2,421 of CAJXHE010000002.1, read as the reverse complement.
GCCGCTTTTGCTTTTTGTTGCTCAGCAATTACAGCTGATTCATCCTCTGCACTTTTAGATCTTGCAACATCCGGCTGTGCATTGCTCTTCTTGAAAATACTGAGATCAATTTCTTGCTCTTCAACCTCAACTTTCATTGCTGGACGTTTTCTTGCGCTAGCAAGGGTAATGTTTTCACGTTCCGCAACTGTGACTGAGGATCTCTGTGCCGCTTCCTTGTCCTCTTTATCACCTTGGAAATTTCCGCGTACAATCGCATAAACATCCGGGGTAAGTTTCGTATTGGGATTTGCATCCACGCTGATTCCTTTCGTATCGAGAAAATCAACAATGGTGCCTATGCCTAAATTGAATTCACGGGCTGCTTTACTTAATCGTACTGGTTTATTTGCGTCGGCCATGGGCTTTTTTATCGTTGGGGAAGTTAGGTCATGAAGGGTTTGTAAATTAAAGTCTGTAAATAAACAGTTAACAACGTAGATGTTTAATTAGAGACTTTTTAATGAAATTATTCGAGTTCCTTCTTTAAGATCCTTATAACTTCTTTGACTGTCTCCGCTTCCAAATCCGTACGTGAGATGAGACCTTCTTCATCTAAGTCGAGTACTGAACGTGCAGTGTCACAACCGATTTTTATGAACTCTTCTATAATCCAAGCATCGATTTCATCACTGAACTCCATCAATTCCACATCTTCCTCAGATTCATCTTCTTCACGGAAAACGTCGATTTCATATCCAGTCAATAAACCTGCCAGTTTAATGTTATTACCTCCTTTACCTATCGCGAGAGAAACTTGATCGGGTTTCAGGTAAACCTCAGCTTTCCCTGAATCGTCTTTAAGCGTAATGGAAGAGATTTTTGCTGGACTTAACGCACGAGACATGAGAAGCTCCTTGTTTTCAGTCCAGTTAATCACGTCAATGTTCTCATTGCGGAGTTCACGAACAATGCTATGTATTCTCGAGCCTTTCATACCGACACAAGCACCTACAGGATCAACCCTGTCGTCATAAGATTCAACGGCTACTTTAGCTCTCTCACCAGGAGATCGTACAATTTTCTTAATCGTAATAAGTCCGTCAAAAATTTCAGGCACTTCCGATTCGAAGAGACGTTCTAAGAATTCCGGAGCTGTGCGGGAAAGGATGATTCGTGGCGTATTGTTTCTTAATTCAACAGCAGCTACAACTGCACGTATGCTGTCTCCTTTTTTAAAGAAGTCTCCAGGTATTTGGTGATCCCGTGGCATAACAACTTCATTGTCATCGTCATCAACAAGAAGAATTTCTCGCTTCCATATTTGATAAACCTCTGCCGTGATGACCTCACCGATACGCTCTTTATACTTCTGGTATATCGCATCTTTCTCAATATCCATGATGCGACCGACTAGATTTTGGCGAAGAGAAAGAACAGCCCGACGTCCGAAGGACTCGAGTAAGATCTCTTCTGAAACTTCCTCACCAACTTCAAAGTCAGCCTCAATTTTTAGGGCATCTTCAAGCGAGATTTGCTCATTCGAATCTTCTACTGCGTCATTGGCTACGATTTCGCGGTTACGCCAAATTTCGAGGTCTCCCTTCTCAGGGTTGATGATTAAATCGAAGTTCTCATCCGAGCCAAACTTCTTAATTATCATATTTCTAAATACATCTTCTAGGATGGCCATCATGGTCTCCTTGTCGAAGTTTTTGAAATCTTTGAATTCGCGAAACGAATCTATCAGGTTCAGTTGCATTGTGCCTTATTTAAAAGAAATTATCACTTTTGTCCATTCTATATCACTGGCTTGAAGCTTGTGCTCCTCTTCAACCCATTGCTTGGCTTTACGTCCTTCAATACGCTTTTTTTCGCGTGTCTTTAGGACCAAACCTTGTACCATTCCATCTTCTTCCTCTAAACTGACCAACTCACCCACCATCTTCTTGCCTTCGATCGGTTGAACTGCAACTTGTTGGCCGATGAGCTTTAAGTACTGCCTTAAAACTTTAAGGGGTTGGTCTAGACCAGGAGACCCAACATCTAAAGAAAAATCTGCTTCTTCCCGATCAAAACTGCCTTCAATGTGACGACTTAACGCCACGCAGTCTTTAATAGACGTCCGTTCGTCATTTTCGAGTGCAATTTTTATCACGTTACCGCTTAAGACTTTAACATCCACAACAAAGCCCGAACCCCCTTCAAGGAATTCGTTTGCTAACTTATGTACTGCCCTAGAGTCAATCACGGCGGTTTGTTTAACAGATTATAAATATTTTCGGATAAAAGTTTAGCGCAAAAAAATAGGGCTTTTGCCCCTCAGTTCTCATTCCATACCTCTTATTCCGCTGCAAAAGTAAGCAATCTTGTAGGAAAACAAGGGTGATTAAGTCTGTTATCTTATACTTATCTTCGAAAAATGTCTTTTGTACTGAAATT
>CAJXHE010000001.1 GCA_913051865.1 uncultured Flavobacteriales bacterium | reverse complement strand
AATAGTTGTAGGATTATCTGGCGGAGTAGATTCAAGTGTCGCTGCATTGACTCTGGTTGAACAAGGTCACGAAGTGATAGGCCTTTTCATGCGCAACTGGCATGATGAGTCCGTCACCATCAGTGATGAGTGTCCATGGATCGATGATTCAAACGATGCAATGCTTGTCGCCGAACATCTGGGCATCCCTTTTCAAGTCATTGATTTCAGTAAGGAATATCACGAAAGAATCGTTGATTATATGTTTCACGAATACGAACAGGGGCGCACACCCAACCCTGATGTCCTATGTAACAGAGAAATCAAGTTTGACCTTTTCCTCGATGCCGCAAAGAAATTAGGCGCTGAGGCAATCGCTACAGGACACTACTGTCGGAAAAGCACTCATATTCTTCCAGACGGCACGCGTGAATATCATTTGATTGCTGGTGCTGATCCAAATAAAGATCAAAGCTATTTTCTTTGTCAGCTCACCCAAGAGCAACTGAAATACGCCATGTTTCCGATTGGTGAAATGCTGAAACCTAATTTAAGGGATACCGCAAGAAAGGCTGGACTCCCTAATGCAGACAAGAAGGACAGCCAGGGATTGTGCTTTATAGGAAAGGTGAGATTGCCCGACTTTCTTCAACAGAAATTAAGTGTAAAGGTGGGAAATATCATTGAAATTCCTGCCAAACATTCAACTTTTAAAACGTGGGAGGATGACGATTTAGCAAAAAGGGCAAAAGGGTTTGTTTTAAGTCCTGAAATGGGTGAAAAAGTGGGGACTCATCAAGGCGCGCACTTCTTTACTGTAGGTCAAAGAAAAGGACTTCACGTGGGAGGCAAAGTAGAACCATTGTTCGTGATTGGAACAGATGTGGACAAAAACATCGTGTATGTGGGCCAGAGTGACAAACACCCTGGACTTATGCGTCGCGCTCTAAAAGTCGCCAAGAAAAACATGCATTGGTTGCTGCCCTCACATACCCTTATGCCTGGTCAATCATCAAAATATTTACTTCGTTTTCGTTACCGCCAGCCACTTCAAAATGGCAAGGTCGTCATGACTGATGAAGCATTGTACCTCGACTTCGAAGAACCACAAAAGGGAATCGCAGCTGGACAATTTGCGGTTTGGTATGACCAAGACCGACTCGTCGGATCAGGACCGATTGAGGTCTAGGCTTAGAGATCTAGATTTTCTGAAATGCGATATGCCGTTCTAGAGGGATCTGTTCTTGACACCATTTCAGCAATAAAACCTGCCATGAAAAGCTGAGACCCCATGATCATCCCCGTGAGAGCAACATAAAACGCAGAGATTTCGGTGATATTCTTCGCTTCTATACCATTCGATATTGCATAGGTTTTATAGCCCGCGATGGCAGAAAAAAGCAAAACACTCACCACAAAAGTCAGTGTACCTAACAAACCGAAAAGATGCATAGGCTTGCGACCAAACCGCTGAACAAATGCAATCGTCAATAAATCCAGCATTCCATTTGTAAATCGTTCGAGTCCAAATTTTGTCGTACCATATTTACGTGCTTGATGAACCACAACATGCTCACCAATCTGATCAAAACCGGCGGCTTTTGCAAGCAATGGAATATATCGGTGCATTTCTCCCTGTACTTCAATTGCCTTCACAACCTCCAAACGGTAGCACTTCAATCCACAATTAAAATCGTGGAGATAGATACCACTCACTCTACGTGTCATCCAATTGTAAAGTTTGGTCGGAATCGTTTTTGAAAGGGGATCCTTGCGTTTCTTTTTCCATCCACTCACTATATCGAGGTTTTCATCAAGAAGTTTTTTCTCCATCGAAAGAAGCTCGTCAGGGCTGTCCTGAAGATCCGCGTCCATCGTGAACACAACTTTGCCAGAGGCCGCTTCGAACCCTTTCTGAAGCCCCGCACTTTTTCCATAATTACGTGCAAACCTAATGGCTTTGACCTTGTTTGAATACGTTGCGTACAATTCGGAAATGACCGACCAAGAGCCATCCCTTGATCCATCATCTACAAAAATCACTTCATAGTCACGTTCTGACAAAGCCTGATCAATCCAGGCCATAAGCTCCGGAAGACTTTCTTGCTCATTATAGAGCGGTACGACGACACTTATATCCATGGGTAGAATTAATTAAAATTCGGTTTTTGATGGTCGATTTTATACTGAGTAGCTGAAACAATCAGCGCGATTATTGCTCCGAATATAGTAGAAAACACAACACCTTTAATAGAACCTATAAGCGAATATCCATTGCGTATTTCCTTCTCAGTTTCAATAAGTGTTTCTTGAAGCAAATCACCCTCTAGTCCAAACGAAATCATCATCTCCTCCACTTTTTCAAGGCTTATATCCACAACAACATCGACTAGTTCTGGGTTTATAATGTTGAATAATACGAAATTAAATACTGCAGAAGCGAAGAGGATACAAAGCAAAGACAAGATGATGTGTTGAAAAACGCGCCAATATGAAATAAACCCACCCTCATCACGACGAATTGCTCTGCTCACAATGATCATTGTCGTGATGATAAGTACCGATTGGGCCAGCCCTAGCTGCCATCCGACAAGCAATTCTACACCTAAAATATAAGCTACTAAGCTGAGAATAACTGAAATAAGAGCAGCCATCCCTCCATGTTGCCAAACTAGTTGATTTATTCTCATGCCGGAAAGATACTACCTTATCTTTGCACTTGGGGCAAGTCTCTTACGACCAGCTCCCGCTGAACCCCCCAGGGCCGGAAGGCAGCAAGGGTATGCGGTTGAGCGGTGCGATAAGAATCGCTTGCCCCTTTATTATGCCTCGATTTTGAATCAGAAATCAGACAACGAATAATGACGAACCGAAAAATTACAAAGATTTTAATCGCCAACAGAGGCGAGATTGCTTTGAGAATTATTCGTACTGCTCAAGAAATGGGAATTTCTACTGTGGCTGTTTATTCAGAAACAGATGTTGTTGCTCCCCACGTTATGGCCGCTGATGAAGCCGTTTGTTTAGGTCCAGGACCTTCCTCAGAGAGTTACCTTCTCTCAGATAAGGTCTTACAAGCAGCAATTGATACGGGGGCAAACGGAATCCACCCTGGATATGGTTTTCTATCTGAGAACGCTGAATTTGCTGAATGCGTCGAAAAAGCAGGCATTGCTTTTATAGGGCCTGGCACAATGGCAATAAGAACAATGGGTGACAAGCTTCAAGCAAAAGAAGCCGTAAAAGCGAGAAACATCCCCTTAGTTCCTGGAACAGATGGCGCCATTTCAGATTCAAAAGAAGCTTTAAAGGAAGCGCATAGAATTGGCATGCCACTCATCATCAAAGCGAGCGCAGGAGGAGGAGGAAAAGGAATGAGGTCTGTTTTTGAAATTGAAGACGTTGAAGAAGAGCTGACCAGGGCCATTTCTGAGGCTGAAAGGTCTTTCGGAAACGGTGCCGTATTTATGGAACGATTGGTGCTTCAACCCAGACATATCGAAGTCCAGGTATTGGCAGATATGCACGGCAATTGTGTGCATTTGTTTGAACGTGAATGTAGCATTCAACGCAGGCACCAAAAAGTGGTCGAAGAAGCACCGTCATCGTTACTCGATGATACATTAAGAAATGAGATGGGGCAGTGCGCCATCGAAGTTGCTCGCGCTTGCAATTATGTAGGGGCAGGAACAGTTGAATTTCTCGTCGATGCAGATAAAAACTTCTTCTTCCTTGAAATGAATACCCGACTTCAAGTAGAACATCCCGTCACAGAATTTATCACCGGAATTGATTTGGTTAGAGAACAAATCAGGATCGCAGAAGGCCAAGAATTGTCCTTTTCACAGGGTGACTTAAGTATCGCAGGACATTCAATAGAATTAAGGGTATATGCAGAAGACGCCTCAAAGGGATTTCTTCCTGGAACTGGAATCCTGAACAAGTACGTCCCTCCTGTCGGACCAGGAATCAGAGTTGACGATGGCGTCATTCAAGGTGGAGAAGTGAGCATACATTATGACCCCATGCTCGCAAAATTGATCGTGCATGCTTCTTCACGTGAAGCTTGTATTGAGAAAATGCTTCATGCAATAGATAACTACGAGATTCGCGGTGTAAGAACAACGCTCGACTTCGGCCGTTTTGCGATAAACCACGAGGCGTTTCGATCAGGAAACTTCGACACTGGATTTGTCAATGATCATTTTACTGCCGAGAAGCTCATTCGAGAACTTCCGGTAGATGACGAGATATTTGCCTCACTGGTCGCTGAACTCAGTCAAAGAGTCAATGACGAAAAAACCAAAGTTCAACAAGAAAATGCTATTGTAACCATTCGATCACCTTGGAGAAACCGAGAAGAGAGATAATGGGCTCAGCGTAAAGTATCTTTACACATCGATGTCAAAAAGACAATTTATTATATATGATTTAGAGGCGACTTGTTGGAGAAGCCCCAAACCTAGGCAGGTAGAAATTATTGAAATCGGAGCCGTTAGAGTCAATGAGGATTTGGAAATCGTCGATGAATTCAGTGAGTTCATCCTTCCTGTGATACATCCCCAGATTGATAAATTTTGCACGAAACTGACAAGCATAACACAAGAAGACGTTGAGTACGCAGATCATTTTAATGTTGTTATTAAACGATTTGAAGACTGGATGGATTGTGCTTCGGCCAGAACAGCACTCTTCAGTTGGGGCGAATTTGACCACAGGCAGTTTGTCGCAGACGCAAGACATCACAACCTAAAACTTGACTGGTTAAAGTATTGGGCTTGCCTTCAGAGACATTACAGCAAATACAAAGGTGCAAAGAATCAAATCGGACTTAAGAACGCACTGATTCATGAAGGACTCGAGTTTAATGGGACGCAACATAGAGCAATCGCCGATGCCAGAAATATGGCTGAACTCTTTATTAAAGTTGCAAAACCTATGAATATCGTTTAATGCAAAAGGGGCGTGCCACCTTTATTGAACTTACTTTCTTTCTAAGAAATGCACTTCTGTTATTTGCAATCCTAACAGCCGTCTCACTGATTTTATTCCCCCAATTTGAGGATATACTTGTCAGACTGGGAATCCCCCTGCTCACTCTTTTGCTGTTTCTTTCAGGCACACTTCCTTTCTTAAAAACCAGGAAAGCACTTTGGCGCCCCCTACTCGCAGTCACCATATCAACGTTCCTTACATTAATTCTCCAGAATCATTTACAAGCTGACCCTCATGAATACCCCCATTTGGTGCTGTTCTTTGCATCTCTCTATACGGGGTTATCATACGCAGTCATTCAACCAAAGGGAACCCTGGTTTTTATCGGTATCGCAACTGTCTGTTCTGGAGCGGTTTACGTAGATCTCTCAAAAGAGGTGATCTCGAGAACGAATGGGAATGACACGCTTTACATCTTCAAAGGAGACACCGTGAAAATGGAATCCTATTTTATTTGCGCCCCATTATTAGATGCAGTATCCGACGAAGAAATAATCATCCTTGAAAGAATTCCCAATTGTTATGAAAAAGGCGCCATTGTCAGGTTTGACGAGCTGTTTTTTAAAGCCAACAAAACACATTTGGCCTCTGCAGCGTTTTTTTCAGACATAGAAGACGTTTGGAACAGCATTCCCTTCCCTAACAAAACGCAAAAAGAGACCGCTCAAGAATGGGAAAATGGGGTTCCTGGGGAAGACATCACCGCCTCGCTTCAATACAATTTTTGGTCAACCGTAAAAACGGAAATTATTGAAGAATCTAAGGCAAAGAAACACACAAATATCATTGCGCTTCGCGTCACGCGATACAAGCTAGTCGTCATGGTTTGGTTTGGTGTTTTTCTCGTAGCTTTCGGGATTATTCAACTGTTTTCGAAACGCAATCATTCCGTCCAAACCACACCCGAATGAATATCTCTAAACCCATACGTATGAGTATCGCTGGCACAGGGAGAGTGGCGCAAGCGCTCGGGCAGGCATGGCAAAAGGGGGGTGTAGAGATCGTTGAGGTTTGGGGACGGTCTCAAGATCGAGCTCAGGAATTAGGCCGTAAACTTAATGCAGTCGTTGTCGATGACCTCGCGACATTGTCCACAGACATTGATGCCGTGGCGGTGTTAGTCAGTGATGACGCAATCCGAGAGGTCGCACAATCATTGCCTCACAAAGTCAAAAGATTCCACACTTCTGGCGTGACTGACAAGGATGTTTTAGGTGGAGAGAATGGTGTGATTTGGCCTATCAAAAGCTTCAGTGCAAACACACATGTGGAAGACCTCACAGAGGTACCTTTCGCTGTGGAAGCTGGCTCAAAGGAATTTCAAGCGATGCTTCACAGGTTGGTGAAAGAAAGTGGAGGAATACCCTTTAACGCATCCTCACAAACACGCGCAAAAATCCATTTGGCAGCTGTGTTTACACACAACTTCTCAAATCACTGCTTCGCGCTCTCGCAACAAATTCTAGATGAAGAAGGTTTACCGAAAGACCTGATGAGACCCCTGGCAGAAGGATTGATGGAAGGCGCCAAATCGGGAAATTCATATTCACTTCAGACCGGCGTCGCCCTTAGAAAAGATCTTGGAAGCCAAATGAAACACTTGGAATTACTCAAAGGATTTTCAAACAACAAAGCACTTACTGAATTTTACAAGTTTGTAAGCAAGCATATCGCAGACAGCCATGAATTATAAAACAAAACTTGCCGAAATAGAGATTTTTGTATTTGATTACGACGGTGTTTTTACAGACGGAATCGTACTGTTATTTCCTGACGGGTCTCAAGTCAGACAAGCATCTACACGTGATGGCTATGCGGTTCAATGGGCCGTGAAACAAGGATTAAAGATTGCTGTATTAACCGGAGGCAATGATAAGGCCGTGGGCGACAGAATGAGAAAACTCGGCGTCACAGAAGTACACCTTGGGTGTGAGGATAAACTCGAATCATTGAAAACACTGTGCCTGAAACTGGACATCTCCCTAAGCAAGGTCGCATACATGGGGGACGACATCCCTGATTTACCTGCGATGCGTGAAGTCGGTTTGGCAGTCGCCCCTGACGATGCCGTTGAAGAAATCAGGAGTGTCGCACATTACATCAGCCCGAAAAATGGCGGGAAGGGCTGTGTGAGAGATTTAATTGAGCAAGCCATGAGATTAAAAGGGATTTGGGCTTCAAAGCATGCTCACAAATGGTGATAAAACGCGATTCGATTTTCGGCTTACTTAACTAACTTCGCGCCGCAATGGATAGAAATACAATTTTAGGTTTTTTACTGATGTTCGGGCTCTTAATGGGCTACAATTGGTATACAGCACCTTCTCAGGAAGAAATCGCAGAGATGGAGCGACTGGAAGCTGAGGCAGAAGAAGACCGTGAAAACAAGAAAGATTCTGAGAACTTAGAGGCTGAAGAGACTCAAGCGAACTTCTTAGAGGAAGAAAAAAAAGCGCAAAGCTTCTCTCTTCTTGGAAATATGGGGCCCGATTCTACAGGCAAAGTAATTATTCCCGAGGACATCAGAAAACAATACGGACCGATGGCATTGGCTGTATTTGGAGATGATCAAGAATATTCGCTCATATCGTCTGTGTTAGAAATCAAGTTGAATTCACGTGGTGGACTCCCCTACTCTGCAACATTAAAGGACGGAAACGTCAGAAACGTGAGTTACAGTGCAGGCGACCCCATTCAATTGTGGGACCCTTTAAACAGCGCTATGGATCTTCAATTTGATGTACCTGGAACAGGACGCATCAAAATGAGCGATCTGTCATTCCTTTTAACGTCAGAGACGGACAGTACGATGTACCTCAAAGCGGTCACAGAATCAGGAGGCGCAATTGAGATTGTTCACACGCTTGTAGGTTATGAACTTGATACACGAATAACATTCAGAGACCTTGGACGAGAAATCTTACCCAAACAACATTTGGTTTGGTCTGCAACTGGATTAAGAAATGAAAAGGGTCTAGAGTGGGAAAGACAACACACCTCTATATTCTTTAAGGAAAAGGACAGGGGACGTGACTACTTAAGTGAAGGCCGATCAGACGAAGAGACCTTAGAGTACAATCTAGAATGGATGGCATTCAAACAAGATTTCTTCTCAGTGTTGGTGTCCAAAGATGGAGGATTTGAGAAAGGGGCTGTGTTGACAAATGAGCTCTTCGAAGAAGATACAGCCTCTACACTTTTCTTCTCTGCCGACCTTCCTATGATCGCAGAGGTTCGAGGAAACACAATGGAGCAAGAGCTTTCATTCTACTTCGGGCCAAACGATCTTGTTCTTCTTAATAATACTGGACTTAATGAAATTGGGAAAATCATTGATTATGGATGGTGGATCTTTGGTTGGGTGAATCGAAACTTCATCCTTCCAATCTACAACCTTCTGAACTCAAGGATTGCCAGTGCTGGAATGATCATTTTGATTATCACGCTCATCATTAAGATGTTCCTCTTCCCGATTACCTGGAAGAACTTCTTGAGCTCAGCGAAGATGAAAATGCTTCGTCCGGATATTGAGAAAATTAACGAAGACCACAAGGACGACAGTACTGCGCGTCAACAAGCGACAATGGAACTCTACCGAAATACGGGGGTAAACCCCATGGCTGGTTGTCTTCCTGCTTTGCTTCAGATGCCCATACTCTATGCAATGTTCCGTTTCTTCCCCGCAAACATTGATTTACGTGGAAAGAGCTTTCTCTGGGCAGATGACCTCGCTGCGTTCGACAGCATCGTAGATCTCCCATTTACAATTCCGATGTATGGAAGTCACATCAGTGGATTTACCGTTCTCATGGCGATTTCTATCTTCTTTTACATGCGCATGACCACCGCAGGGCAACCTCCTCAACCCACTCAACCGGGCATGCCCAACATGAAGGTGATTCAGAATTTCATTCCATTTACGATGTTGTTCTTCTTTAATAAATTCGCCTCAGGTCTGAGCCTTTATTACCTTGCTGCAAATCTTGTTTCTATAGGTCAAATGCTTATTATCAAGCGATATTTCATTGATGAAAATAAGATTCTAGCGCAAATTGACAAAAACGTCAAGAACCCTAAAAAGAAATCAGCTTTCCAAGAAAGGCTCGCTGAAATGCAAAAAGAGCAAGTAAAGAAAACAAAGGAAATAAAGGCTGCCAAAACGAGACGTAAAAAGAAGTAACCATGACCTTCTGCAAAGCAAATACCGCATATCTTCTTGTGTTTGTTGCACTTGCTTTTACAAGCTGCAATCAAAAAAAGGATGTATCCAATACATACATACCTCTTGAGATATCGGTAGGCTTACAAAAGACCATGTGTTATGGATCGTGTCCATCGTTTAATTTTTCAGTGCTCAACAATGGACAAGCCACGTTGATCGTAGGTCGTTTTGCAGAAAAGGCCTTTGGGAGACATATCGATGAAGGAAAATACACAGGTACGATTTCACTGTCTGAGATTTCTAAAATCACTAAATTTGCTGAAAAAACCGAATATCTCAAGCTCGAGGATCGATACGACAATCCGATGATCATGGATATTCCAGCAGCAATCTCCACCATTAATGGAAAAACTGTATTTAACCGTCATGAAGGACCTGACCTAAAGGATCTTTATTCACGCATAGAAAACTTAATAAGCACCGTTGATTGGGTGGAGAAACCCGACACAGAAAAGTAATATAAATTTAACACCCTATAAATGAAACGTATTTTCTCAATCGCATTTATTGCGTTAACAGCAATCCTACTTGCTCCTACAACCCAGGCTCAAGAGGGGATGTGGCTCATGCACACTTTAGAAGAAATCAATGAAGAATCCATGCAAAACTCCGGATTCCGTCTGGACGCTGACGACATCTATGACATCAACAACGCTTCTCTCAAAGATGCCATTATTAGACTTAACGGCGGAAGTTGTACTGCGGAAGTCATCTCTTCTCAAGGTCTTGTCTTAACAAATCACCACTGTGCATACGGCGCTATTCAAGGTTTCAGTTCACCTGAGAACGATTACTTAACGGATGGGTTTTTCGCTTTAAGTAAAGACCAAGAAATGAACATTGAAGGATTTGAGGTCAGTTTCCTTGTCCGCATCGATGACATCACAGACCGTGTTCTTGCAAACGTTACAAACGACATGAGTGAGGATGATCGAAATCAAGCGATAAAAACGACTCAAAACGAAATCAACATTGAATACGCTGACGCGGATGTTCACGGGTATGACTACGAGGTGAAAAGCTTCTACTATGGCAACGAATTTTACATGTTTATCTACAACACATACCGAGACATCCGATTGGTTGGAGCGCCACCGGAGAGTGTTGGAAAGTACGGAGGCGACACAGACAACTGGATGTGGCCACGTCATACGGGGGACTTCTCAATGTTGAGAATTTATGCCGATGCAGACAACAACCCTGCTGATTATTCGGAATCTAACATACCATACACTCCCAAGCGACACTTAAAAATCAGCATGGATGGTGTAGACCAAGGCGATTTCACCATGGTCATGGGATACCCTGGAAGTACTGACCGTTTTCTCAGCAGTTGGGGAATCGAACAAGCACTGGCGCTTAATAACCCGAGTGTTGTGGATGTTCGCGATCTTAAATTAAAAACAATGAAATCGCATATGGACGAAGACCTTGGTGTGCGTATTAAGTATGCCGCTAAATATGCCCAAACAGCAAATTACTGGAAATACTATATCGGACAATCTAAAGGACTTAAAGCACTTGATGTTCAAAGTCAAAAGGAAGCGATTGAAGCGCGATTCTCATCTTGGGCGACCTCTTCACCAGAGTTAGAAGCAGAGTATGGCGACGCATTAAATCTCATTGAAGCGTATTACGTTGCAACTGATGCGACTGCAAAAGCTGACGCATACGCGCTAGAAGCTGGCTTAATCGGTTCAGACATCACATTGTTTGCCGTACGATTTGGAAGAACAGCTCCAGGTTTATTCTCAGAGGATGCAGATCAAATTGCCGCAACAAAAGCAAGACTTTCAGGATTGTGTGACGATTTCTTCAAGGATTATGACATGGCCACTGACCGCGACTTGTTTATTAACCTCATGACGAAGTACCAAACAGACATCGCTCCTGAGAACTTGCCTTCGTTCTTTGCGAATGTCAACAAGAAGTACAAGGGAAGCATCAAGCGTTACGCGACAAAGATGTATGCAAACAGCTTTCTAGTCAATGAAGAAACTGCACGGAACTTTATCGCGAATCCTTCTGAAAAAGCATTAAACAAAGACCTTGCTGTCAATGCAGCGATGAGTATTCTACAAACATACTTTGGATCAATGGAGAGTAATGCACAAGACAAGTACGATCGAGGTTACCGATTGTTTGTAAAAGGACTCCGTGAAATGCAACCGAACAAAGCGTTCTATCCAGATGCGAACTCTACAATGCGTTGTACCTATGGGCCTGTGGGAGACTATTCACCTGCTGACGCAGTACAATACGACTTCGTGACAACGGCAAATGGAATTCTACAGAAAATGGACAACACAGATCCTGAGTTTATCGTACCTGCTAGATTGGAAGAACTTCTTATGGCCAGAGATTACGGTCAATATGTGGATGAAAGCGGAGAACTGGTTATTTGCTTCTTACACGGAACAGATATTACTGGTGGAAACTCTGGGTCTCCCGTGATGAATGCAAATGGCGACCTGATTGGGCTAGCTTTTGACGGAAACTGGGAAGCAATGAGCGGAGACATCGCGTTTGAGCCATCCCTGCAACGAACGATTTCTGTGGACATCAGATATGTTTTGTGGATCGTAGATAAATTTGCGGGTGCGACAAACATTATTGATGAGCTTGACTTGGTTTGGGAAAACGAAGGAGCCGAGCCTTCATCTGAAACCAGCACAATCTCTGACCCTGCTGGTTATAAAGAATAAAACATTACTCCTCATTAAATTGTGGAAACCCCGAATGATTTAATGATCATTCGGGGTTTTTGTTTTCCATATTTATTAAATAGTACCTTTGCTGCGTGAGAATAGATATCCTAACAGTACTGCCAGGACTTTTAAATGGGCCTTTTGCAGAAAGCATCGTGAAACGCGGTATAGAGAAAGGGCTAGTGGAAGTTCATTTACACGATATCCGTAAATACTCAAAGGACAAGCATAAAAGAGTGGATGACACGCCATTTGGTGGGGCGGCGGGAATGGTGCTCGCAATCCAACCCATACACGATGCAATTGAGGATTTACAAACACAAAGGGTCTACAATGAGGTGATTTTTTTGACACCTGATGGGGAAAGACTAGCACAAAGTCGTGTTAATCAACTGTCTCTTTGTGGAAACATATTGATGATTTGTGGTCACTATAAAGGAATAGACCAAAGGCTCAGAGACAAATTCGTAACACTCGAAATATCGATTGGCGACTATGTATTAAGTGGTGGCGAACTGGGCGCTGCAGTATTGACAGATGCCATTGTAAGGCTAGTCCCCGGTGTGATTGGAGACGAAATGAGTGCACTGACTGATTCTTTCCAAGACGGATTATTGGCGCCGCCAGTTTACACAAGACCTGCAGAATACCAAGGCTTAAAAGTCCCCGAAGTATTGCTGAGTGGAGACCATGCAAAAATCCAAAAATGGGAGGAAGATCAAGCGCTAAAACGAACCCAAGAGAGACGTCCAGATTTACTTCTCGGATAAAGTTACATTTTATGCCGAGCGTACTGAATTTATTCGTAATATTGCAAACTGAATTTAGACGGGCTTAAGAATATTATAATGGAGCGCATTAAGGAGATTTCAAATAAGATGGTTGAGGCACGTGAGTGGCCAAAGTTTGGTGCTGGAGACACAGTGACCATAACCGTCAAAATTACAGAGGGTAAAAAGGAACGTCTACAAGCTTTCCAAGGTGTCGTGTTACAACGCCGAGGTTTTGGAATGACTGAGACTTTTACTGTACGCAAGATGTCAAGCAGCATCGGTGTAGAAAGAATATTCCCTATCAACAGCCCACATATTGACAGCATTGTTGTCAACAAGTACGGCGTTGTTCGCAGAGCTAGAATATTCTACATCCGTAACTTAACTGGTAAGTCAGCGCGTATTAAAGAGCGCCGTATGTAATCAGCGACCGAGACAACTTTATACATTTTCATAAATGTAAAAAAAGCCGTCCCTTTTGAGGAGACGGCTTTTTTATTGTCGAATAAACGTAAGATGGACTATCTCAACAACGCATCGACACGCGCCAAAACTGCAGCCTCACGAGATGTTACGCTCGAGATAAGTGTTTCACATCGAGAAAGAACAGCCGCCACATACACCTTGTCATTCAGATCAGCTGTGTTAACTCTCGCGTTGAGAATAGCGCCAAGAACAGCTGTTCTAAGGCACATGGCGCCAACGCCTGCATCGGTAATGGAGTTTGGATTGCCAAAGTCTGCCATGGCTTCAGCGACCTCGAAAGCGTCATGAGCGACCTCCGCCACTTGCATTGGGATCTCAATGGCGTGTTTTGTCGCGGTCTGTATCGCTTGATCACGCGTTAACTTCTGGTCATCTGTTGATTTAGGAAGACCATAGGCATCCATGATTCCGTTAAACGCTGCTGTGTCGGCATCGACTAACGCGAGCAAACGCGTATGGAAACTTTGGCCTTTGTCAGCCCAGTTACTGAACTCCTCCCAACGATCATCCCATCCGCGTTTGTTTGCACTTAGGTTAGCGACCATTGTAGAAAGCGCTGTCCCAAGGGCACCGGAATAAGCCGCAATGGAACCTCCTCCTGGGGCAGGTGATTCGGAAGCCGTTTCGTTAGAAAATTCTCGCAAGTTTTTTTCAAGAAGCGGGAATGTACCAAGACCACCTATTAAATATTCGATGATTCGTTCATCTGGATTAAATGGTGCCAAATCATCCAGACCAAGGGATTTAATGGCAATCTTAATCTTTTCAGATTCCGATACCCCCGTAGATCTTTGTTGTTTACGCAGGAAGTAATCTGCTGCGTCCGTCATTACTTTTAAAGGAACAAGACCTACAAGTTCTGAACCAGTGACACGAATCCCACGGTCTTGGGCTTTTGAACACGCTTCGTCAAATGCAACATGAGTCGGAGTCACATGAATATCTGTTAGGTTTAAGGATAGCTGAGCAATTCCATATTCTTCTATATACCATCCTATTCCTTTCACAGACTTGAGCGTCCCAGGTTCACGAAGTGGCGCACCATTTGCATCCTTGATAATTTTACCTGAAATCTTCCCCCCTTCGCGCTTCATTCTACCTGCTTCTCGAATATCAAAGGCAATCGCGTTCGCACGTCGAGAAGAAGTTGAGTTAATATTGATGTTGTACGCAATAAGGAAATCACGTGCGCCAATCGCGGTTGCTCCCGTTTTTTGAGCGCGATCATTGAACGCCGTGGGGCCGAAATCTGGTCGAAACTCATCCGATGACAGTTTTTCTAACCCTTCATACTCCCCTTTTCTGCAAAAAGCAAGGTTTTTACGTTCTGGGGTGTGGGCTGCAGATTCATAATGGTATCCGGGTATCCCCAACTCCTCTCCCACACGTTTGCCTAAGGCATGCGCTATTTGAATACAATCTTCCATCGTAACTCCAGAGATGGGAACAAAAGGACATACGTCTGTAGCACCCATCCGAGGATGTTCCCCAGCGTGTTTCGACATATCGATAAGCTCAGCGGCCTTTTCTATGACACGGAATGCTGCTTCACCAATTGTTTCTGGTGGACCGACAAAAGTTATAACTGTACGATTCGTGCTTTTTCCTGGATCAACATCTAGTAGCCTACACCCCTCTACAGTCTCTACAACTGAGGTTACAGCATTGATTATTTCAGGACGACGTCCTTCAGAAATATTAGGAACACATTCAATGAGTCTTTGCATGAAGTAAAACTAACACACAAGATGTAGATTTAGCCCAACCAAACTTCACCATTCACATACACCTTTTCAACAACGACGTCATTAAATCGGTAAGGGATTTCCTCTAAGCCACTCATTTCACGGGTTAAAATAAAATTTGCACGCTTCCCCAATGAGAGTGTACCCACTGAATCTGAAAGCGCCATTGCTGCTGCGCCATTCAAAGTTGCCGCAGCGATCGCCTCTATAGGCTCCAGCCCCATCTTCAAAGACCCGAGACGTACCACTTCAGTCATATCTCCTGAGGGTGATGTCCCAGGGTTGTGATCTGTTGCGAGCACAAGAGGGAGACCTGCATCGACAAGTTGACGGCCTGGCGTATATGGAAGGCCTAAAAAGTGAGAGCAAAGCGGAAGAGCAACAGGAAAAGTAGGATGGTTTCTGTCTTTTGAAAGCGTTGTTTTCAGAGCGGCAATATCTGCATCGCTGATGACTTCTAAATGATCAACACTCAGCGAATTACCATTAACGCATAACTCCACCCCACCTAGTATATTAAACTGATTAACATGAACTTTAGATTTAATACCTAATTTCGTAGCAGCCTCTATGATTCGCTGTGTATCCGCCAGTGAGAAGTAGCCGGTTTCGCAAAAAACATCCACATAATCCACAAGCCCTTCCGAGACAAACTCTGGAAGCATATCCTCAATGACGTGCGTGGTGTAGTCTGACGAATTGTCGAACTCAGCAGGGACTGCATGACACCCAAGAAAGGTGGACTTAAGTGGAATGGGTGACACAGACTTCAGACGCTTAATCACCCTTAACATCTTGCGCTCTGCTTTGAGCGTAAGACCATAACCCGATTTAATCTCTAGCGCACCTACACCCAGCTTGATAACATCTAGAAGGCGATCGAGTGACATATCAAAGAGAACATCTTCAGGCAATTTCTGTAATGCACGTGCTGAGTTGAGTATCCCACCTCCTTTTGCTGCGATCTCTTCGTATGTCAATCCTCTTAACCGATCGAGAAACTCACCTGCTCTGTCATCAGCATATACAAGGTGAGAGTGACTGTCGCACCAAGAAGGGAGAATGTAGCGACCTGAACATACAACCGTTTCACCGTCACATTTGGGACATTCTGACATGGGCCCAAATCCCGTTATTTTCTTACCCTCAACTGTCATCCATGCATTTTCATGTACGGGAAACTGCTTCATATCAGATCCAGCCAAGTAAGGTGGTGAGGTTTTGTAACAACCGACCAATCCTTTGATGTCTTTAAAGAGTGTTTGCATAGGCTGCAAGTTATATCTTGCAGGCTATGGCAGGCAATACTTTTGGCAAGCTCTTACAAATAACCACGTTCGGCGAATCTCACGGGGCTTCTATCGGAGGCATTCTTGATGGGGTGCCGTCGGGGTTAATCATTGATATTGAGTCGATTCAAGATGATCTAGACCGCCGCAAGCCTGGCACATCTCACCTCACTACGGCTCGGAAAGAACACGATATTGTCGACATTCTTTCTGGCGTCATCAAAAACGAACATGACTCTTTAATCAGTACGGGAACTCCTATCGGGTTTGGCATTAAGAATAAAGATGCAAAAAGCAAAGACTACGCTTACCTAAAAAACGCATACAGACCCTCACATGCCGATTACACCTATGAAGCCAAATATGGCCTAAGAGATATTCGGGGCGGTGGGAGATCTTCCGCACGAGAAACCGCGTGTAGAGTTGTGGGAGGCGCCATTGCAAAACAACTTCTATTTGCAGCAAGCAAAGTTGAGATAAGCGCCTATGTTGAAAGAGTACACAATATCTCAGTCCCCTTCCCTCCTGCTTTTTTTGAGAGATCTGTGATTGACGAGAACATCGTAAGATGTCCCTCAAAGGAAGTCGCTGACAGAATGATTCAGAAGATTGAAGATGTTAAAAAGACAGGTGATACCTTAGGAGGTGCAATTGTTGTCGTGGCAAAAAATGTTCCTTCGGGATGGGGTGAACCTGTTTTTGACAAACTCGAAGCAGATCTGGCAAAAGCACTCATGAGCATCCCTGCGGTAAAAGGCATTGAAGTGGGCTCGGGATTCAGTGGCACACTTATGAAAGGGTCAGAACACAATGATGCCTTCAGAACAGACACGAATGGCCGTGTCAATACTGAAACAAATAGAAGTGGAGGCATTCAAGGCGGGATTTCTAATGGAGAAGAAATCGTTTTAAGAATCGGGTTCAAGCCTGTTTCTACTATTATAAAAGAACAAAACACAGTTAACCGAGACAGTGAAGAAATAACGATAAGCGGAAAAGGAAGGCACGATCCTTGTGTTCTTCCTCGCGCCGTACCAATCGTTGAAGCAATGGTTGCATTGGTTTTGGGAGACCATCTGTTGAGGCAAAGATCTGCACGTTTAGAAACGAACGTTTAATCACGGCCTCTGGACTAAAGAATTGAAAAAGAAAAATGAGCAAAGAATCTACAAACAAAGGACTTGCGTTACACTGGAAAGTAATTATAGGTCTGATACTTGGTGTGATATATGCCTGGATGAGCGTGGCGTTTGGCTGGAATGAATTTACTCTAAAGTGGATTCAACCCTTCGGTGACATTTTCATAAATCTATTGAAACTCATTGCTGTTCCGCTCGTTCTATTCAGCATTATAAGTGGTGTGGCGAGTCTCGGAGACATGAAAAAGCTTGGCCGGATGGGGATTAAAACATTGGCCATCTACCTGACGACTACCATGTTTGCCGTGATTGTGGGCTTAACACTTGTGAATATTTTCAAACCAGGAACACAAGCAAGCGAAACACTTAGAGAGGACAACAGAATAAGATATGAGCTCTGGCGAGATGCCAATGACATTACGCGGCTAGATGGCATCAACATTTCTGCATTGCCTGAATTTGCAGAAAAAGTGGAGCTCATACAAGGAGAAGTCACTGACAACAACGAATGGGTCAGCGACAAGCTGAACAAAGCTGAAAACACAAAAAACAGCGGCCCTCTTCAACCCTTGGTCGATGTTGTTCCTAAAAACATCTTTCAATCTTTAAGCGACATGCAAATGTTGCAAATCATCTTCTTTGCACTCTTCTTCGGAATCGTGGTCACTGGACTGAAAGAAGAACAAAAGAAAACAGTTGTCAAAGCTGTAGACGCATTGAATGAAGTGTTCATTCAAATGGTTTGGGTGGTGATGAAGGCCATGCCCGTCTTTGTGTTTGCGCTTATGGCAGGCCAAATCGTGAAGGCTGCAGGTTCCGATCCGGAACATTTTCAACAGCTTCTCACATTTCTATTGTACTATTCTATTGTCGTTATTTTGGGCCTTTTCATCATGGCATTCATCGTTTACCCTGCCATTGTCTCATTGTTTGTAAAGAAGATGAGCTGGAAGCAATTTACGTCGGGGATGCGTGATGCTCAGATCACCGCATTTTCCACATCCTCCTCCGTAGCCACGTTGCCCGTCACCATGAAATGTGTAGAGGAAAACTTAGGTGTGTCAGAACGCAGCTCGAGCTTTGTCCTTCCGATAGGCGCAACAGTAAATATGGATGGAACAAGTTTATATCAAGCGATCGCGGTGGTCGCACTTGCCCAATTTCATATGGTGGACCTCAGTATCGCTCAACAATCAATCATTGTTCTGACGGCCACGTTGGCATCTATAGGCGCAGCAGCCGTTCCAAGCGCAGGCCTGGTTCTGATGATCATTGTACTCGAAAGTGTGGGCCTTAACCCCGCTTGGATTGCACTCATATTCCCTGTGGACCGAATACTTGACATGTGTCGAACGGTAGTCAATGTCACTGGTGACGGAACAGTAAGCACACTTGTGGCAGCGAGCGAAGGAGAACTAGAACAAGTTAAGCGCTAAGAAATTACATGTACAAGTCTATTGTCCTTCTGTTCGCCATATTCATTGGGGTTTTAACCCCTTGTAAATATGTAGCACAAACTTGCCCCGCGCCAGAAGATGTCTCCTCAAAAACCATGAGCCTCTTCGAAAAAGCAACAGATAAAAGGAAAAAGAAAACAAACGAAGAAAGGATAGAAATTCTGAGAGAAGTTGTCGACCGTCAGTATGATTTCGGCGCAGCATACGAAGCGCTGGCAGGGCTCTTATTTAAACAGGCAAAAAAAGATCGAGAATTCTCAGACGAATGCATTGCGGCGACAGCAAGCTGGGTTGAGCTCTGTGGAGATCAGCCCGATGCAAACTACATCCTTGGCGCCTTAGCTTTCGTTTCTGGAGACGCCTCTTCTGCCCTTATCGAATTCGAAGCTTTCATATCGAAAACTGACAAAGAAGCAGAGAACGAGACGTTATCAAAGGGCACTGAGCGAAAAAGACGTGATGTCCTAGAAATGATTCCCGAGGCACGTTTCGAAGTTCAGTATTATGCAAACCGCAACGCTTACAAGCCTGAACCTCTTACCTTCACGAGCCAAACCGAAGATGAATACCTCCCTGCCTTGTCTCCAGACGGGAGCATCTTATTCTTTACCAGAGCCAGAAACGAGAGATTCAGAGGGGATGTCATTACACGAAGAGTGGAAGATTTTGTTTGGTCAAAAAGAGAGTCCGCTGAAGAAGAATTTGATCGCGGAGAATTGCTAACCTACCCATTCAATCATGGGGGAAACTTCGGAGGTGTTAGCTTATCAATCGATAACAGGTTACTTGTCGTAGCAGCATCAAACCCCACACCTAACAACCCACAAAACATAGACTTATTCACAACCACATATATTGTAAATGGGAAAAATGATGCCGGAGGTTTTTCTTATTACTGGGGCAACTTAAAATTGCTGGGACCTGAAATAAACACACCCATGGGTTGGGAATCTCAACCTGCCTTAAGTGCCGAGGGCGACGAACTGTTTTTCGCTTCTGCCAGAGAGAATTCAACCCAGGATGACGATGGCAACCCTACAATGGATATTTACGTGAGCAAAAAAGACCAAAACGGTGAGTGGTCACAAGCACAAAAACTCCCTTTCCCCATATCGTCTAGTGCCCAGGACAAGGCCCCTTTCATTCATCCAGACGGCAAAACTTTATATTTCTCCAGCACGAGACTCCCGAGTGGAGGTGGATACGATTTGTGGGTGTCAAGAAGAGACACCATGAATGTTTGGTCAGAACCTGTTAACCTAGGCATGCCTGTCAACACAACGGGTGATGAGCACGGACTTGTCGTCTCCTCAAACGGAAATGAGGCCTTTTTTGCGAGCCGAAGAAACGGAACGAAAGGATTAGACATTCTGAGTTTTCCTTTACCAAAAACACTTAAACCGGAAGCCGTAAAAGTGATCCATGGCGTCGTGGACCCCACTCCCCCTTCAGATGACATCACACTTACACTGGAGTACGTTCAAAGCAAACAGGTGGAGCAAATTGAACTCAATCTGGACGATGGGTCATTTGCTGCAGTAATCAACATCGAAAGAAATGAGGATGTAATTCTTAACGTCTCAGGAGTGGATTTGGAATTTGAAGCTACTGTCGTCCATGTTGCACAAGAAGACAAACAACAAAATGATGACAAAATCCAATCACAAGAACCCACACCAGCCATTACAGTGCGTGCAAAAAAATCCAGCCAAATAGGCGCCTTTGAGCTTAAAGACGTCCAGTTTGAAACAAACAAAAGTGAACTTACATATACAACGAAACTTATTCTGTTGAAGTTTGCAGAATACATCCTTGCGAATCCAAATTACACATTGCAAATTGAAGGTCATACAGATGATGTGGGTACAACTGAAGACAACTTAAAACTCAGTCAAGCGAGAGCTGAAGCCGTGAAAAGTTTCTTTGAAGAATCTGGCGTAGAAACCTCACGGCTTCAAGCGAGCGGATTTGGAGAATCCAGCCCTAAAGAATCTAACAATACAGATCAAGGTCGAGCCGCAAATCGACGGACAGAATTTATTGTAAAAAACAATCGGTAAAGGGGTTCAAAAAAAACCTTAAATTTCAGTGCCAAAAATCCGAATCACACACATCTAGCCGTTGAGAACATCAAGAGCATATCGATATAGACCCATACCTACGCGTTAAATTCGTTTGTATAGAGCTCTATCATTCGAACATGCCCAGCAAACTCAAAAACTCAAGTCAAATATCTAAAATCCAGCTCGTGCTTATGCTCAGTTGCGGATTCTTTTTGACACCATCATTAGAAGTAAAATCACAGCTTACTCATGAGCTTGAGCCCAAAGAAAGGGCTTGGGCGAAAGCAAATGACGCATACGAAAAAGAACAGTATGCCCTTGCGATGAAGAGTTTCGACGACTTCATGGAGTTTGAAGAAGATGACAAGTCTGAGCGGTATGTGAAAGCAGCTTACTTCGAGGCATTGTGTGGATTGAACCTTTACAACCGAGACGCTGAATATCGAATCGATGCCTTTATCACAGCTTATCCAGAGAGCCCCTACGTGCAGAAAGCATTGTGGGAAATTGCAGACCATCATTATAAACGCAGACATTTTAAAAAGGCCGCAGCAGCTTTCAACGAAGTAGATTTAAGACGATTGCAAAAAGATCAACAACGAGAATTGAGGTTTAAAAGAGGACACAGCTTATTTGAGGAAGAAGATTTTGAAGCTGCACGTTATGATTTATTCGAAGTCATGAAAGAAGAGGGTGCGTATCTGGCGCCTTCAACATATTACTTCAGCCACATCGCATACTTGAAAGGGAATCCACAGGTGGCACTTGAGGGATTTGAAGCGATATCTACCCATCCAGACTTCATTGATGTTGTTCCTACCTACATCGCCCAAACGCTCCACGCAACTGAACAATTTTCAAGACTTAAAGCATACGGACCTCCCCTCCTCAAAGAGTCCGCGGGACTAGACATGGAAGAAAGAACTGAAATATCTCGGCTTGTTGGAGACGCCTTTTATAAGGATCAAGATTTCGAGTCCGCTTCGCCATTCCTTGAACAAGCGTGGGAAGGAACCCGTGGTCAAGGTCGCAAGGCTGAATTCGCATATGAAGTAGGCTATACACGCTATCGCATTGGGGCGTGGAGTGACGCATTGGACGTCCTAGCGATAACAGCGCGAGAAGACGACAAACTGGGGCAAAACGCAACTTACCACATGGCGGATTGTTATATTCAACTCGGTCAAAAAGGCAAAGCGAGAAGCGCATTCGGAAGAGCAGCAGCTAAAGACTTCGACATTGAGATCATGGAGGATGCGTTATTCAGTTATGCAAAGCTTGCGTTCGAGCTTTCTTACAACCCTTTTGATGATGCCATTGTGGCTTTTCAGAAATATCTGGATCAATACCCTAATTCTGTGCGACGTGATGAAGCTTATCGATTTCTTTTAGATGTATATCTCACGAGCAGAGATTATGAAAAAGGTCTTAACGCCTTAGAACAAATCAAAGACAAAGATCTTACGGTACGTGAATCGTATCAACTCCTTGCATATAACCGAGGGGTTGAACTATATCAAGGCGGCAAGTACAAGCAAGCATTGGTGTATTTCGATAAAGTCCGAACATACCCCATAGATGCTCAACTCGCTGCAGAGTCACATTATTGGGAAGGCGAATGTCATTTTTCTTTACGTGACTATGTGAACGCTACAGGTTCTTATTCAAAGTTCTCGAGGGCCCCGGGTGGATATTTAAGCACATATTATCCTGCAGCTGATTACGCAAGAGGATACGCGCTCTTTAAAAGAAAGAAATATTCCGACGCGCTTTCTGCGTTCCGTTCATATCTGGAAGCTCATCCAGAAGATGCACCTAAAAGAATACACGATGCGGAATTAAGAACTGCAGATTGTTTTTACGCAAAAAAAGAATTTGATCGCGCGGTTAACTACTACGACAGATGTTTAGACAGAACAACCGAGAACAAAGGGAATGTTGACTACATCCTTTACCAAAGAGCGATGTCAATGAGCTTGACTGAAGCACCTGAAGCACTCTTAGAACAAATTTCAGGCCTGGACAAACTCCTCTTAGATTTCCCGAAATCGAGATTCGTTGTAGATGCCTTATATGAAAGTGCGCGAACCCAAATCGAGCGCGATGAACTTGAAGACGCGCGTCGTCGATTAGATGTCCTCCTATCCGCACATCCACGCAATCCACGCACAAAGGAAGCGCTCGTTGACTTATGTCTGATAGGGATCAAACAAAACCGACCAGATGACGTTCTAGAAACATGGGACAGAATCCGTACCACTTACGGAAACGACCCCATCGCAGCAGACGCATACAACATTGTGGAGCCACTCCTTATAGATCGTGGACTCCTTGACAATCTTCCTGCTGCCGTAGGATTGTCCGGAAAAGAAATCGAAAGCCGACTATTTGATGCGGCTGTGTCGTTAGCATTAGAGGAGAAATACACGCAAGCCCTCCCTAGATTGGAAGAGTATTTAAGGCAATACGAGAATGGAAACCACCTCGATGAGGCTCAGTACTACCTTGCTGCCTGCCTGAACAATGCGGGCGATAAAAATGGCGCATTGTTGTCTTATGAAGCAGTCTTAGCATTGCCTCCGGGAGACTTTACAGAAGCAGCAGCACTCGCTGCCGCTACGCTAGCATGGAACGAGGGGGATTACCCACGTGCACTAACCCACTACCGACTCTTAGCAGATATTTCTAGCATTCAGTCAAACATGCTCGAGTCATCGATTGGGCAAATGCGTTGTTACTATCTATTAGATCAACCCGAACAAGCTTTTGCATTCGCTACAGATGTTTACTCAGACCCAGGCACACCTGAATCAATCAAGAGAACAGCACTGATTTGGCTTGGTAGGATTCACTTCGACGCTGAAGAATACGACGAGGCATTAAATTGTTTTGAATCCACCGTAAAATTTGGAGGAAATGCAGGGGCTGAGTCACAATTTATGATTTCGAAAATCAAATACAATTTGGGGGATTACGAAAGTGCTGAATCAAATATCTTCACCCTCGTCAGTGATTTCTCCGCATATGATGAATGGAAGTTTAAAGGATTCCTTCTTCTGGTGCGAACCTACATCGGCTTGAACGATCTTTTTCAAGCCAGAGCTACAGCAGAGAGTATCATGGAAAATGTTGATGTTGAATGGGTACAGAATGCATGCAGTGATTTAATGATGGATATAGAGTCGATGGAAGGCAGCGATCTGAATGGCACAGACTTAATTGAGACTGGAACACAAAACGAAGTAAACGATAAATAATGAATCATTTCTCTATCCCCTTTTTATCTCTTGTCGTGTTAAGTTCGAACGTGTTTGCACAGGAAAACTCTTCGGAGAATACGAGTACAGACTCTCTCAAGATGGATGTAACATTTGTCGGCGAGCGAGAAATGGTCGTGAAGGATGCTTTAAAATTACAGAGCTGGCCTGAGCTTCGTAAACTCGATAATAGCAATAGAGACTTCTCGTATCGTCTGCTTGCAAAGCGAATGAACGTATCTCCTGCGTGGTCCATGATAGAGCCTATCAGACTCCGCGTAGACGCACCACTTTCTCGACTTTACAGAGGATATGCACGTGCAGGATATGGATTAAACAACACGCCCCTCATCGACATCAGTTTTACTGATTTAAGATCACGCGAAGGAACTTGGGGGTTTAATGGATCTCATTTCGCAACTAATGCTCCACTGGGGATGGTTGACGAACGATTTAAAGACAGCAAAGGTGGCGTTTGGATAAGTCGCTTTATCGGCAAAGAACGTGTCGATTTTTCAGCTGATTTGTCGAGAAATAATATTGTTTTTTATGGCAATGCACAAAATGACTCAATTCGTCCCGTGAATGACCTTGGATCATATGAGCGCTATATTACGTTGGGTGCAGATTTGGCCTTTAAGAGCCACCATCGGGACAGCACTGATCTGAATCACGAAATCGCCCTGAGATGGTTTCAAATGCGCAATCTGCAGTCTACTGTAGAAAACAACTACGAAGGTTCTTTTGTTGCGGGAAAATTTGTAGGCAAAGAACATTTCTCACTAGCCGGCTATATGAACATTGATCGCTTGGTGATTGGAACAAATAATCCAGACACAGTGAAAACAGATGCTGCAATTGCAAATTTAACACCTATGGTGACTAGTTACAGAGGGCCTCTTACGGTTCGTGTGGGCGCTGGGTTATGGATTGATGCCGACAAGCAAAGTCGCAATGGTGATGGATCAAGGTTTCATTTCTACCCCAAAGTAGAAGCATCATTGCGTGTCTTACGTGATGTTTTTGTCCCCTACATCAGTCTTGATGGCAGACTTGACCAAAATCGTCTTGAAACTGTGGTCCGTGACAACCCCTTTTACTACTCTTCTCTGGATTCAGAATTTCGGACCACGAGCATTTCAAGGGATATAGAAATTGGGATGCGCGGCACCATCACCGAAGCGTTAAGCTTTCAAGTGTTCGGATCATCCGCTCATTATGAAGACTACATGTACTTTGTCAACGACACGTTGTTGGACAATGGAACGCGCTTTTCAACCTTCTACGATACCCTTACCGTCACGAAAATTGGCGGTCACATAACATTAGATTTAATTGACAACTTAGACCTACGTTTGGCTGGAACTCTATTTAAGTACGATGAAAATGGACTTGAAAATGCATGGAATCTTCCTTCATCAAAATGGAGTATTGAAGCGAGTTATGGATTCCTTGAGAAATTCAAAGTGGATTGCGCTTTTGAAATTATTGGCTCTCGTTCTGCTATAACACAAGTCTTACCTAACGCGGATGCAGAGCCTATACAGCAAAATGGTGACATCAATTCGTATGCTGTCAAGTTGCCTTCATACATTGATGCCAACATCGGAGTGGAATACAGATACAACTCTAGAACAGCTGTATGGTTACGTTGCAGTAACGTCACGAATTCAAGTTACAGGAATTGGATAGGCTACCCTGTACAAAGATTCCAGGCACTTTTCGGGGCGAGCTACGCATTCTAACTGGTCTAATTACTGAGACAATCTTTAAGACTTTTAACTGCGGATATCACCGTTAAAGTTTCCGCTTGTGTATAACCTCGATTTTACGTGTAAAACTGACTGTTTTCAGTGGTTATATATTGCTTCTGTTCGCTTAATATTTTGTATTTTTAAATTCTAGAAATAAGCAAAGAATTATGTCAGAAGACAACATAAAGAAAGATACGAAAAGTGAGTATGGCGCAGGCCAGATTCTTGCATTAGAGGGGATGGAGCATGTGCGTATGCGTCCATCAATGTACATTGGTGACGTGAACGTCAGAGGCCTCCATCATTTGGTCTATGAAGTCGTCGACAATTCCATTGACGAAGCATTGGCGGGTCATTGTGATAAAATCGATGTCTGGATCACAAAAGAAAACGGAATAAAAGTTTATGACAATGGACGTGGAATCCCCGTAGGCATGCATGAAAAGGAAGGCGTTTCAGCCCTCCAAGTTGTCATGACAAAGATTGGTGCTGGAGGAAAGTTCGACAAGGACTCTTATAAAGTTTCTGGTGGGCTTCACGGAGTTGGCGTTTCTTGTGTTAACGCACTTTCATCTCATCTTAGAGCAGAAGTACACCGAGACAACAAAGCATACGAACAGGAATACAAAAAAGGTGTGGTACAATATGCCGTACGCGAATGTGGCACATCAACCCAGAACGGAACCATCATAGAATTCATTCCTGATCCAGACATTTTCGAAGTCGTTGAATACAACTACGAGACACTTGCTGACAGAATGCGAGAGCTGAGCTACTTGAATCAAGGAATTGTCATCACACTCACTGACGAGCGCGTTCTTGCTGAACCTGCTGAAGGTGAAGAGGAAGTAGAAGGTGTCTACAAAACTGAAACGTTTTTCTCTGAAAATGGATTAAGAGATTTCGTTGAATACCTTGACAGTACAAGAGAAGGTCTGATCTCAGACGTCATTCATATGAGTGGTGAGAAGTCAGGTGTCCCTGTTGAGGTTGCCATGACATACAATACGTCGTACTCTGAAAATTTATTTTCATACGTCAACAATATCAACACCCACGAAGGCGGGACTCACCTTTCTGGTTTTCGTCGAGGTCTGACGAATACATTAAAGAAATATGCTGACAGTTCAGGCATGTTAAACAAGTTGAAGTTTGATATCAGCGGAGACGATTTCCGAGAGGGATTGACTGCTGTTGTTTCTGTGAAAGTCGCTGAACCACAATTTCAAGGCCAAACAAAAACCAAATTAGGTAACGCAGAGATTAGTGCACCTGTTTCTCAATCAGTAAGTGAGATGCTCGAGGCGTATTTAGAGGAGCATCCGAATGATGCACGCATAATTGTTCAGAAGGTCATCCTCGCTGCGCAAGCACGACATGCTGCGCGAAAAGCCCGTGAAATGGTTCAGAGGAAGACGGTCATGAGTGGATCTGGACTTCCAGGAAAGCTTGCCGATTGTTCTGAAAAAGACCCTTCACTTTGTGAAATATTCCTCGTGGAGGGTGATTCTGCGGGAGGTACTGCAAAGCAAGGTCGAAACAGACATTTCCAAGCGATTATGCCTCTAAGGGGTAAAATCCTTAACGTTGAAAAGGCGATGCCTCACAAGGTTTTTGAAAACGAAGAGATCAAAAACATCTACACTGCTTTGGGTGTAAGGTTTGGCACTGAGGAAGATGAAAGGGCGCTGAATCTTGAGAAACTACGTTATCACAAAGTAGTCATCATGTGTGACGCCGATGTAGATGGAAGTCACATCGAAACGCTCATTCTCACATTCTTCTTCCGACACATGAAAACGCTCATTGAGAATGGATATGTATATATCGCAACACCTCCACTTTACTTGGTTAAAAAAGGTGGAAAGCAAAAATATGCATGGTCAGATGATGAACGTGATGAATATATTGCTGAATTACGTGGAAAATCTGAGACAGATAGTGGGATTGGGATACAACGCTATAAAGGTCTTGGCGAGATGAATGCTGAGCAGCTTTGGTCTACAACGATGAACCCTGAGCAAAGAACATTGCGCCAGGTGACGATCAACAACGCAGCTGCTGCAGACCATGTATTCTCTATGTTGATGGGGGACGAGGTTCCTCCACGTCGCGCCTTTATTGAAGAAAATGCGAAATATGCAAATATTGACGCTTAACGCATCGTAAATGAAAAGCAATGGGCCGGGTACTGTTTGGATTACTGGGGCAAGTAGCGGCATAGGTCGTGCTTGCGCAGAGATATATGCTGGAAAGGGCGCAAAGGTCATCTTATCCTCTAGAAGAGAGGATGCTTTAAGGACTGTCGCAAAAGATATTTCCAAAAAACTAGATCTCAACCGAGAATTGACATTTGACATTGCCCCTTTGGATTTGAATGATTCAAACTCATTTCCTGACCTTGTAAAGGACGTATTAGATCGAGTGGGCACTGTTGATATTGTCGTTCACTGCGGTGGAATAAGTCAACGCTCTTTGGCTGCGGAAACGTCATTGGAGGTCGATCGACGTGTGATGGAAATCGATTATTTCGGAACTGTCGCATTGACGAAGGAGCTACTCCCCCACTTTGTCTCAAAGAAATCCGGGCAATTTGTCGTGGTAACAAGTTTGATGGGCTTATTCTCATCACCGTTGCGTTCTGGCTATTGTGGAGCAAAACATGCGTTACATGGCTTTTTTGAAGCTCTGAGGGCTGAACACCATGAAGATGGCATAGGAATAACCATGGTGTGCCCAGGGTTTATCGCCACCGATATCTCATTAAATGCTGTGGTGGGAGACGGCACTAAGCAAGGGACAATGGATGCAAAAACAGGCGCGGGAATGACACCCTTGGAATGCGCAAGGAAACTGGTGAAAGGCGTCGAAAAACGCAAAGCACAAATCTTAATAGGGAGGACAGAAATCTTGGCCGTTTACATAAGTCGCTTTTTTCCAAATCTGTTACGTAGAATTATGCGCAAGGCTTCCGTGACTTAGGAACTAAGCACATTCGGTGTTAGCGTTTTAGGTATATTCTCGTCCTTCCACATCGAGAACCTTTGTTCTCTTTTTTAAAAATCTGAGCACCAGAAATGCAATGGCACTCGTGGTCAAAAGAGACTGCATGAGAGGCGTTGGAAGTATTGAATCCTCCCATGACAAACCAGAAAGCATTCCTTCTCTAAAAGAGTGCATCGTACTTACAGCTACATAAGAAATCACCATGGCGAAAGCGCCGTTGTATTCTCGTTTAAGCACATTTCTGAATGAGAAAAAGACACCAGGACTCTTCCATCGAAAAGTGCGGGGAAAGAAGGCTGGGATTCCAGAAGCCCAATCCAGGTAAGTGTCCCCGAATTTTTGTCTCAAAAACCGCTCTTCAGCCATTGCAATGAGGGTGTAATAAATCCAAAATGCAACTGAGATCGCTGTCGTGAAAATCCAATTCCCAGTGAGCATGAGGATTCCGAGCCACATAAAGAAATTCCCTGTATAAAGTGGGTGTCGAATGTAACCATACATGCCCGTAGAGTTCAAGGTCATCGCAACCTGCCCTTCTGTGGTGTTGCGTCCGGATGTTCCTTTGGGCACATAGGCAATCGTAAATGCGCGAATAATTTGTCCTAAAAAACCCACTCCCAAACAAAGAGCGAGCCATCGGGGGTCATTAAACGCGGGGTTGTTGTCATCGATATATGACACATATAAAGCAGCGGGAACAACGACAACTGGTAAAAAACTACGCCAACGAAAAAGCCAAGACCCGGAGCGCTCTAAATCTTCTATTAATGGCATTTATCTATGTCTTCAGGTAAGTTGTTTTTAATCCAGCTTAGCGCATCACCTAAGATTGGCGCCATATATGCATCGTGAGAAAGAAAAGGCACTGTTTCTCTAAGTGACTCTTGAAGCTTCATCAGCTTAGGTGACATTTGCCCTAGTCCAGCCACCCCTCCCAAGTCAGATGCCTGAGCAGCACATAGTGCTTCTATTGCAAGAACTTGCTCCGCATTGTCAATGACTTTCCAAAGCTTAAGAGCGGCATTTGCGCCCATACTTACATGGTCTTCTTGCCCGTTAGAACTGTCTGCATTATCAGCTGAACTTGGCGTCGTAAGTTGCTTGTTCAGGGACACCAAACTGGCTGCCGTGTACTGTGCGATCATGTAGCCTGAATGCAACCCAGGATCCTTAGCCAGAAATGCCGGGAGGTGCCGTGTTCCACTCATCAGTTTAAAAGTCCGTCGCTCTGAAATAGATGCGAGTTCGTGAATCGCTAAGGTGAGATGATCTAAGGTTAACGCGAGTGGCTGCCCATGAAAATTTCCACCCGAAACGACTTTGTCTTCATCTGGAAAAACCAATGGGTTGTCTGTTACAGCATTGACTTCATTCTCGAATAGTTTTCGAGCTGCAGAAATGACATCTCTAGAAGCACCATGAACTTGAGGAATACATCTAAATGAATAAGGATCTTGAACATGATCCTTGGGCGTGGACATTTTTTCTGAACCTTCTAACCACTTCCGCACAGATTCTGCCACTGCGATGGCGCCCTCTTGGTGTCTAATTCGATGAACATCGTGATCGAACGGCGAAGGCAATCCACTCCAGGCCTCCAAAGACCACGCACCGATTGCATCTGCCCATTCTAACAATCTTTCAATTCTAAGCATAGAAATCACACCATAGCCAAGCATTAGCTGTGTGCCATTAATTAATGCCAGACCTTCTTTCGGATCGAGTTGAAGTTTGTCCCAGCCAAAGCTTTTTAAGGCTTCTAAAGCGTGGACAGGTTCTGCGCCGCCTATGCGAACTTGCCCTTCACCAATCATAGGGATTGCAAGATGTGACAGCGGTGCAAGATCACCAGAGGCACCGAGCGAACCTTGAGAGGGAACGACAGGAGTCACATTGTTTTCCAACATATCTAAGAGACGAAATATTGTCTCTGGCTTAACTGCTGAATGACCCTGGCTAAGTGACTTTGCCTTCAATAGAAGCATTGCACGAACGATTACATCTGGAACAGGGTCACCCACCCCACAGGCGTGAGAAATCAGAATATTATCCTGCAATTCAGACAACTTGTCTGGCGCAATTTTCGTGTGTGCAAGAGCGCCAAAACCTGTATTGACACCATAAATAACCTCTCCTTTGGCGGCAATTCTAGCTGCCAAATAACCATGGCATTTCTCCACCCTGGCAATCACATCTGTGTCCATATCAGAAATGAATTCCCCTGTCTGAAAATTAGAGAGTCGATTAAAAACATCATCCAGTGTCCACCACTCAGAATCGAGCATAAAATTATCCGCTTTCATACCGGCAAGATAAACCCCGTTCGCGTTAACTTCGTCTTCTATTATTCATCAGTTATTGATATGAAATATTTACTTTGTAGCACCTTCGTTTGGTCTATACTCTTAAGCGCTTACGGCCAAAGCACAACCAATATAGATTTTACAGAATTCGATCTAAAAAATGGTTTGCATGTGATTCTTCACGAAGATCACTCCACACCTATTGTTGCTGTCACCGTCATGTATCATGTGGGATCAAAGAACGAGAGCCCCAACAGGACAGGAATGGCTCACTTCTTTGAGCACCTCCTTTTCGAAGGCAGTGAAAATATAGAAAGAGGTGAATTTGACCATTATGTGGAAAATGCAGGTGGGGTACTTAACGCAAATACATCACAAGACCGAACTTTTTACTATGAACTTCTCCCCTCAAACCAACTCGAATTGGGCTTGTGGCTAGAATCTGAAAGAATGCTTCACGCAAAGATTCAACAGATTGGCATCGACACACAAAATGAAGTTGTGAAAGAAGAAAAACGCCAAAGGGTTGATAACGCTCCTTATGGAAGCATGATCGCTGAAACCATGGACGCATGTTACGATGTGCATCCATATCAGTGGACTCCCATAGGATCAATGGAACATCTTGATGCATCAACACATGCTGATTTCATGGATTTCTATGACACGTTCTATGTACCAAATAACGCCACATTAAGTATTGCAGGCGACATCGATCTCGAAAGCGCAAAACGCATGGTTGAAAAGTACTTTCAAGACATTCCAAAAGGGACAAAGGCAATTCCTCGCCCCACTGAAGTCGAGCCTAAGAGAACTGAAGAGCGCAGAAGCATCGTCTATGGAAAAGACCGTCTTCCCGTTGTCATTCAGGCCTACCCCATTCCAGCTCAGGGCACACCTGACTACTACGCCGTTGACATGCTCAATCAAGTCTTAAGTGGAGGTGCTTCTAGTCGCCTCAACAAGTCTATTGTCGATGAGAAACAATTGGCGCTTTACTGCGGAGCTTTCAGTTTCGGACTTGAAGATCCAGGGGTAACTTTTGCTTTTGCCATGGTCAACATGGGCGTTGAACCCTCTGAGGTTGAAACTGCTATGAATGAAGAGATTGAAAAGATGAAAACGCAATATATTACAGATAGAGAACTGCAGAAACTTAAAAATCAAATTGAAACACAATTTGTGTCAGGCAATTCAACTATGGCAGGTATTGCAGAAGAACTCGCGAACTACCACACCTATTTTGGAGATGCGAACCTGATCAATACAGAGATCGATCGATACCTGGCCATAACAGCTGACGACATACAACGTGTTGCGAAGAAGTATTACGACGAGAATACGCGTGCAACACTCTATTTCCTATACCAAGAAGAAGAAGAAAAATAATGAAAATCTTCCATAACATATCCCTCGCAATTCTATTTGCTACAGCCTCGCTATCACATACTTGCTTTTATTCTCAAGTAGACAGATCTCAAGCGCCTGAGCCTGGACCTGCTCCGCTCATAGAACTTGGAGAGTCTAAGATTTTGACCCTAGATAATGGTTTGAAACTAATTGTTGTAGAAAACCACAAACAGCCCAAAATTAGTTGGACATTGTCGTTCGAGTATGCACCCATTTTCGAGGGAAACAAAGTTGGAATGCTGGACTTGTTTGGTGAAATGATGCGTTCTGGCACAAAGAATAAATCAAAGGCAGAACTCGACGAAGCCATTGACTTTCTCGGAGCGTCGATAAGTGCCAGTCCGAAAGGCATGCGTGGATCTGGACTTACAAAGCATACAAATGAAATCCTGACATTGATGTCAGAGATTCTTTTCGAGCCATCGTTTCCAGAGAATGAATTGGAACGCTTGCGAACGCAAGCGCTTTCTGGACTTGTTGCTGCAGAAAGCTCACCTAATGAAATATCAGATATTCTAACGCGATCACTTAACTATGGCGACATCCATCCCTACGGCGAAGTCACAACTCCTGAAAGCATCAACACTTTAGCGAGAGAAGATTTCGTGGATTTTCACAGCACCTACTTTCACCCTAACATCGCCTTCCTCGTCGTCGTTGGTGACATCGATGCGAATACAGCATTTGGAAAAGCAAATTCATTTTTCGGTGATTGGAAAAGAAGCGATAACATTCCATACAAAAGATGGGAGACGCCATCTCGCCCACAAGGGAATAAGGTTTGTTTCTCACCTTTGGACGGTGCCGTCCAAAGTGTCTTAAAGCTTACCCACACAGTAACAATACCTCCAGGGAGCAAAGATGCTATTGCAGTTTCTGTGATGAATAGTATACTTGGTGGAGGTGCTTTTTCTGGCAGGTTGATGCAGAATTTACGTGAGGACAAAGCCTTCACTTATGGTGCAAGGTCATACATTTCTACTGACCCATTGTTGGGCTCTTTCACAGCATACGCAGATGTGCGAAATGAAGTAACTGACAGTGCCATTGTTGAGTTTCTTTATGAGATTCGTCGCATGACGACCGAACCCGTTGACAGTGCTTCTTTTGTGGTCACCAAGAATTATATGACAGGGAGTTTTGCGCGTTCACTTGAAAACCCAAATACTGCAGCAAGATTTGCACTGAATATTCAACGGTACAATCTGCCAGCGGATTATTACCTCACCTATTTAGAAAAACTCAACGCGGTGACAATAGAAGATGTTCAGCGGGTTGCAAAAAACCACCTCCGACCCGATCAGTTACATATCACGTGTGTTGGAAATAAAAGTATCGCCGAATCACTCACCAAGTTTGCGTCCGATGGAATTGTAGCGTTTTTTGACGCATACGGCAAACCGCTCATTGAACTCTCTCCAGCTCAGAACGGGGTCACGGCTGAATCTGTCATCAAGGAACACTACAACGCTATAGGAGGGGTTAAAGCCATTTCTAAGTTAAGTGGTATACTTCGCACTGGATCTATGGAAATGGGTGGTGGCATGACATTAAGCTTCACGCATACAGCAGCCTATAAAAAGAATAAAAGAGGGGCACGAACGACATTCGCAATGAGTGGCCAAGAAGTGATTACAAACGTTGTAACTGACAAAGGAGGGTATTCTTCCCAAATGGGACCTCGAATTGCGACAACCGACAACGAACTACTCAGCGCTCAATGGGAAGAACTTGACCCCCTATTCCTTCTTCACGCAGATGAAAATGGTATAAACACTGAACTTATAGGTGTAGAAGAAATGAATGGGAGCAAGTACCATGTGATTCAATTCACTTGTTGTGGCGCTGAAGAAGGCAATGATGCGATAAACATGACATGCTATTTTGATTTCAGCATGAAAACACTCGCTTTCACAAAATCAATCTCACGGGGTGATGATGGCCCCATGTCTGTCACAACAAAATTTAATAACTACATCGACCTTGGTGATGGGTTTAAATTTCCCATGGAGATTGTAACCATTGCGGGAACGCAAACAATGGCAGTTCGTATTGGTTCTGTTGTAGTTAATCCTGAGATTGACCCAGCGCTATTCAACTTAGATTAACCTAACAACAACCGAAGTGTCAGACGCGCCATTAGTTAACCTACAAGATGTATCTCTTAATCAACAGGAACACGTCGTATTAAACAATGTCAATTTAGAGATTGGTCAAGGTGAGTTTCTATATCTCATTGGGAAAACTGGGAGCGGGAAATCTAGCCTTCTTAGAGCGCTATATGGAGACATTAATATTGCAAGCGGAACCGGAAACGTTTGCGGCATGGATTTATCTTCATTGACAAGAAAAAACGTACATACGCTGAGACGTAAATTGGGGATTGTATTTCAAGATTTTGGCCTTTTAACTGACAGAACAATCAGTAAAAATCTCGAATTTTCCTTAAGAGCCACGGGATGGAAATCGAAAAAAGACATCGCGCTTAGGATAGATGAGGTTCTTAAACGCGTGGGACTGACACACAAGGGCTATAAATTTCCTCACGAACTGTCAGGAGGAGAACAACAACGCGTTTCTATCGCAAGGGCCCTGTTAAATTCACCTTTGTTATTTCTTGCTGACGAACCCACGGGGAACCTAGATCCTGAAACCACAAGAGACATTCTTTCTTTAATGCACGGTCTTACAGACTCTGGATGCAGTGTCATCATGGCAACCCATGACCATGCATCTATGACCGAATTCCCTGGTAAGATATTGATCTGTGAAAAGGGTGAGATAAGGTCCTCTAAATGACAAAAGAGACCCCAACACTCCTCAGTATCATCATCCCCTCTTACAATCAACTTGAAGGGTTAAAAAAGACACTGAATGCCTTCTCTAAATTCCGTAACAAACGCGTCGAACTCATCGTCATTGATGGCCTCTCATCTGATGACAGCCCCAATTGGATAAGAGAAAACAAGGCTTCGATGGATTGCTTCCAAATTGAAGCAGATAAAGGGATTTATGACGCCATGAACAAGGGAGTTGCCCTTTCAAAAGGCAAATGGATCCTGTTTTTCGGGACAGGTGATCTACCATCTGAAGATGGTTTTGATGTTTTAATACGCACATTAGAACAAGCCACGGAAACTGAAGTATTGGCTTTCGGAGTTCATCTGCTTCCACCGAGAGAGTCAGGTGTTCCTGAATTCTATCAACCCGTTTGGAATACATCCTTAAAATGGAGAAACACATTACATCATCAGGGTGTGATTTATTCAAGAGACATCATTTGCAATACGCCTTATGATTTAAGATTTAAAGTCTTGGCAGATTATCATTTAAATCTCACACTCTGGAAACAGGGCGTAACGTGCAGGTGTTTTAATACCGTGATTTCTGAAGTGGCTCCAGGAGGCGTCAGTAGGAAATTCACGCATTCACTTTATCGAGAAGAAAGAGCCATGAAGCGCACCATCTTCCCCTCCATGCCAGACCAAATCGTACATCATGTTTTTACCCGTCTCAAATGGTTAAAAAAACAACTCTCTTAACCTTCCAGATGTTCCAGAATTAAAAAGGAATCTGTGCCCCAGTGAAGATTCTTTCTTGCAGCCATACATTTTTCAAACCACATTTCTCGAGGACTTGAAAGAACTTTTGATACAGCACTGGCAATCTCATCTGTCGTGACCTTCGCGATCACTTCTCCTACCCCATTTTCTTCAACCACCCGCCTCACTTCAACCATAGGGCTTGCTACGACAGGAAGACCTACATGAATGAAATCGAACAGTTTGTTTGGCAAGCTCAAGAGATAATTTGCATGCATTCCTTTGTCTAGGGAAAGCCCAACGTCGGCAGAAGCTGTTAGTACCCTGAGTTTTTCATATGGGAGTCGAGGTATGCAGTACAGTCGTCCCTCCCATCTTGGATCATTCATCCTTTTGATGGATTCTTCGAATTCAATCCCTGCTCCCACCAATACGAGTCGCACATCGGTCATAAGTTCTAAAGCGTCTACGGCATCACTTGTTCCCCGATCACGGTCCATGAAAGCACCTTGTAAAAGCAAAATCGGAAGGTCTGTAGGGATCTTAAATTCTTCAAACGCTTTCCGGTGAGAAATGTTTGGAACCTCTGACAATACTGGCATATTCCTAAGCACATCAACCTGGATCTCATAACGCGATCTATAATGCTTCGCAATGGATTCATTCACCGTAAGCATTTTCTTTAATTTGGGAATACAATATTTTTCAATTGTAAGCCAAACCCAACGTCGCAATGGACGTCCAGTCAATCCCGCTGCTTCCGTAAAATATTCGTGGGAATCATATACAATTCGAAGCTTGCGTCTTCTTGAGACAATCACAGCTGGAAGGAGCGTGTCAAGATCGTTCGCCCATATCGCATCAATTTCAGCTGTCTTTAACCACTTCCATAGCGTCCATTGTAATTCAGCATAAAAAAACATCCCTGATGAATGTTTCAAAGAAAATCTTATTGCAGAGCCTGGACCTTCATATGGCGTTGAGTCTGAAAGAAGACGCCCCACAAGGATGGGTTCGTGACCTGCATCGACTAACACTTTACAGGTTTTTCTTACTCTTTGGTCAAAAGAAAGGTCGTTGGATACGAGTACGGCTACTTTCACTTACAGCTATTTAAGTTCCCCGTCCTTTATTTGCTGTAGCACTCTCTTTGTATAACGCGGAAAATCTCCTTTCATCATCCAACCAAAATATCCTGGGTCTCTCTTGAGAAGTTCAATTGCGGACACTCCTTTGTGCTTGCCGAAATTAAAAATGATTTCTCCTGCATCATTATAAATCAAACGCCCCGCGAGATCAACATTTTTCGTACGTTGACAGAATTCGTGGAGCAAATCCATATCTGCCGGAACAGGACCTACTGTATCCCCTCGGGTATCAATGATTGACTTGTCAGCATACATGTCGAGTTGAGCGACAAGGACTTCAAGAGTCGCCGCGGTATCGGGGTAAGCTTCATGCGCGCCCTCTAGGTCTTTTCCGCAATAAAACTTATATGCCGCTTTAAGCGTACGTTGCTCCATTTTGTGAAAGATGTTTTGGACATCAATAAGATTCCGATCCTCTAAACCAAAATCAACACCCACTCTCAAAAATTCTTCCACAAGCATGGGGACATCGAATCTATTTGAATTAAACCCACCAAGGTCACAATCCTGAAGAAACTTGACCAAACCAGGTGCGATCGCGCCAAATGTATGTTTGTTTTTTACGTCATCATCATAGACGCCGTGTACCAAAGAAGATTCTAGGGGGATAGGCATTTCTGGATTAACGAGAATCCGATGTTCTGCACCTGCTTTCTCTGGCTTCCTGACGATGGACCCATCTGGAGAAACTTTAATCATCGCAATCTCCACTATTCTGTCACTCCCTACCTGAACTCCGGTGGTTTCTAAATCAAAAACAACGAGCGGACGCTTGAGATTTAGCCTTTT
Source organism: uncultured Flavobacteriales bacterium (assembly GCA_913051865.1). Classification (GTDB taxonomy): domain Bacteria; phylum Bacteroidota; class Bacteroidia; order Flavobacteriales_D; family Sanyastnellaceae; genus UBA974. Next base: position 43,254 of record CAJXHE010000001.1, on the reverse strand, counting down.
TAACCCTTCTTCTATTCCCATGTTAATTGTCGTAAAACCTCTTATTGAAGGCTTGAAGTTATTGTTATTTTCACGTAATCAGGTGTGTCGTCGTCTGGGTCAGTCACAACCTTTATTTCAAAAGGCAAGAACGTGTAATCCACCTTATTTGTGTATCCCATATTTAGCAAAATCTTTTTCAGTCTGATAAAAACATTTGCTGAGCGCTTTCCCGAAAAGGCATTCGCATCTTCAAAGGATGTTGTTTCATCTCTAAATGCACTCGAAGAGACAAGCAGTTCTGGATGTCTTTCTTCATTGATTCTTCTTAAAACCTCATTTGCCATTGAAGTAATGTCAATACCGGGCGTGTGAATTTGGAGTGAATTAAGTTTAAAAACAGAAATCCAACTTTCCGCTTCCGGCGACGGACCAAACAAACTTAAAAGTTCAAGCGAATCTTCCAATGACATTGAAGCATCAATCAACTCGGGTTCTGGTTCAACATATTTCTCCACGCGCAATGAACCATCACCAGAAATCCCCGCTTCAAATGAATCGATGGGGTCAGTATAGACATGGTATCCTGCATCTGTCGCAATTTCTAGCGTGTCGGTTATCATTACAGCACCGTCTTTAAAGTAATCAATGATGTAGGATTGACCTCCGTATATCACCGCGCGAAGAAATTGTTCGTTGTCTTCTGAAACCATGACATCATCCGTATTTCCAGACTGTAAAGATGTCAGCGTAATGCGATCAAAATCCACCTCAAGCGGCGCATTTAACAGCATAATATTGCCATTGACAATTTGTGACGCTTCAGTAAACGTGATTTCGAAAATGTCATAATCATTTAAGGGACGGTTTCTTCTAGAGGCAATATAAGCGCGTGTTCCCTCAGCAGAAATCGCAAAATATCTGTCATCATCAACAGTATTAATAGGAAATCCGAGATTCACCGGATCACTCCACTTTCCATTTTCAAACACAGAACGATAGCAATCATAGCCCCCCATACTCGTTTGACGATTTGAGGCAAAAAACAAAGTACCGTCAGCTGAGATAAACGGAGACATCTCATTTCTATCAGAATTGATGGGACCTTGAATGAGCTCAGGGTTTGACCAACTGCCGTCTGAGAGCTTGGTATACTGGTACAGATCAAATCCGGTTCTCCCCTTTCTGTCAGCAATACTCATGATCGCGATTGAATTGTTTGGCGAAAACACAATAACACCTTCAGACGGCGCATCGGGAATCACACTCGAGGCAACAGCTTTTTGCCATTTTCCTTTTCTTTTATTTGAATGGAAAACCAATTCATCCCAACCATCCAAATGTGCAATCGAAAGATCCTCACCGAAAGGAGAAATTGCCAAGGCAAACTTGTGCTTTTTAAGGCCAATATTTACCCATTCAGCTTCTCCCCAAGCGGAGTCACGTTCAGACACGTAAATGTCAGCATAATGATCTTTCGTGTTCGGGTCGAAAGATCCGTGATTTGACCCATTTGATCTGGCCCTTTGAGAAGAATAAAACAGTTGCTTTTCATCGGCCCTAATCACTGGATGGGTGTCGTCAAATTCCGTGTTTATTAGCGGCCCCATATTTCTCACTTGGACATCAATCGGACTCGCAATAAGGTTCTGGGCCATGTCAATATTCGAAAGAAGATGATCAGCGTTACGTCGAAGTGGGTTCCATTTTTTTGCTTCGACATTGAATCGAGACAACAAACGAAGCGCGTCATCAAACTCTAAAAGCAACATTTTTACTTGAGAAGCATACACCAAAACGTCAACAGGCGCTTCACATATATCTTCATTAAATTTCCCTGAACCCGAAATTAAAGAACCCGACATTGACATGGCAGTCGTTAATTCTTGGTTCACTGACTCAACTGGTGCGCCAGAATTTAACAAACAAACAGCATAGTGATACCTGTAATTTCCACAGTTTGGATAATCATCCACGAGCCCCTTCCATATCCTTGCCGCTTCGTGATATATTCCTTCTTCAGTAAGCATAGACGCTTGATCAAACACCAATCTGTCGGACTGAGACAGAGAATGACGCGCAGATTTTGAATGGGTCTGACTTAGAATATTATTTGACGATACAACCGTAAAGAAACAAATAATTGCAAATAGAATCGGGTGTTTCAACATACGCACAAGTTAAGTACTTAATTAATTTAAATAAGTGGACTTTGTGTACGCATTATAAAATTCAATATGCGCTATCCTTCTATCGGTCTATCTGACGAGAAATTCTCGAGATAATCAGCGACGCGACGGACAAAACGACCTCCCAACTGACCGTCAACGACTCTGTGATCATAGCTGTGAGAAAGGAACATCATATGTCTAATACCAATCATATCTCCTTCCGGTGTCTCTATTACAGCTGGTTTTTTACGAATCGCTCCCAGTGCGAGAATCCCCACTTGAGGCTGATTGATAATCGGAGTCCCCATCACATTTCCAAACGTTCCTACGTTTGTCATTGTATAAGTGCCGCCAGCAATGTCATCTGGACCAAGTTGCCCAGCACGGGCACGTTTGGCCAAGTCATTCACCGCTCTAGTTAATCCCTGCAAATTGAATGAATCCGCATTCTTAATCACGGGTACAATTAAATTTCCACTTGGAAGCGCCGCAGCCATTCCTAAGTGTATGCCTTTATGCATAATCACATTGTCACCGTCCACACTCGCATTCACACCGGGGAAATCTCCAATCGCTTTGACAATCGCTTCTGCGAGCAAAGGTGTGAACGTCAGTTTCTCTCCGAATTTCTCGAGAAACTTGTTCTTGTTCTTGTTTCTCCATAAGACCAAATTCGTCACATCTGCTTCCACAAAAGAAGTCACGTGCGGCGATGTATGCACCGAATCAACCATGTGTTTGGCAATCAGCTTGCGCATTCGATCCATCTCCACAACTTCGTACCCACCAGAAATGGATGCAAAAGAAGGATGCACATCCATTGAGGATGCTGAAATCACTGGTGACGGCTTAGAGGGCATTTCTTTTACAGGAATATGAGATGCCGGACTGTGACTCTTAAGGCGAGATAGATAAGACAACATGTCTTTCTTCGTGACCCGACCTTCAGACCCCGTTCCTGAAATCTGTTCCAATTCTTCCATACTCACTCCTTCAGCACTCGCAATACTCCTGACTAAGGGGGAGTAAAATCTGCCTGACGCACCCGTTCTTTCTGGAGCTGAAACAGGATCTAAAGCTTGATGTACAGAAACCGAAGGTTCAACTGCCGCTGATTTAGAAACATCAGCTGGCACAGAATCACCATCGTCTATGGTTTCTGCAACTGGAGCTACAGGCACAACAACTTCATCCCCTCCTATTTCGAAACGTGCAATGGGATCGCCCACCTGAACGACATCGTCTTTTGAGACAAGCCACTCCAACAGCACGCCATCTTCAGGAGCTGGAATTTCGCTATCCACCTTATCTGTCGCAATTTCAACGACAGCTTCGTCTGCCTCAACGCTAGCTCCCGCATCGACCAAAAGGTTAATGATCGTTGCTTCAGCCACACTTTCACCCATTTTAGGGAGTAGGATTTCAATAATTGCCATGTAATCAGTTTACGGATTGTAAAAGTAATGCGTTCAGGACAAGCTTGAGGTCTTCAAACCAATTGTATTTTCTTGCATACGCAAGGTTGAGACGTTCTCTGACTCTAACGTCTTCGTTTTCAACTGCATTAATAATGTTAGGACGCGACGGTTTGTGAACACCCTTAAGGCCTACCCATGTGGCTTTACCGAGGAATACCTTGAATGAATAAGCAATCCATTCAGACCGCCTGAAAATAAAAAGCAATGGAAAAACAAGCAACAGGGTGAGGGAAGAGAATAGGTCGAAAATACGTTTTGAACGGCGGGCTGACGGTCCATATATTGCTCTATCTAACTCGGTCACTGGGTCTGGGCCTGGCCCACCTGACCCCATCACATAACCGTCATCAGTCCAAGCAATTCGGCACACGACTGCCTTGTCTACAAGGGTAGCGAGTACCGTAATAATGTCCTTAGACCTGACATCTCTTCCACTAAACACGATTTCTCCAATTGAATGTACTCTGACCACATCTACAATTGTACTCAGATCATGAGAAGTGATTACATGTGTCGCCTCTGAAATACCTTCTCTAAGTTCAATTGACGCCAAAAGCTGCTTGATGGAACGCGACTCCTCCTTCCCCGCTACAATAAGTCTTGATTTGGGCTTCGCGCCCAAACGCCAAACGCCAAAAGTGAAACGACCGAAAATCACGACTGCCAAAAACCAAATCGAACCCAAAAGTAAAATGGCACGCGAGAAACGATAATCTTCTGGAAGCAATCCGTAACCAGCGACGAGAACAATTGAACCGGCAGCGATGCCCTTCAACACCCTTCTTGGAATCCATGGTTTGTCATATCCTCCGCAAACCCAAAGAAAAAACACCCATACCGAAGAATAGATCAACATCGCAACATTTGTTGCATAGGCGTCATATTGTATTCCCGAATAATTTGCGTAAAACTTGAGGAGTAAAAAAAGCCCTATTTGAAGAAATACACCTTCTAAAAGTGGCCATTTCATTCGCGTGACGATTCTGCGTAAAACAGAAATAAATGCCCTGAAATAAATCGCAATACGAATTAAAAAATTAAATGATCTTGCTTGAGAACCTTCAAAATGTTTGGCCGCAAAAATCAACATCGCTTTGTAAAAAATCGACACATAATTTAGAGAGCCCTTCTTTGTACTCTCCCCCTTATAATGAATAATTCTTGTGCCTGTAAAATAGTGATTCTCCCACCCTCCTTTCACGATTCTCCAGCTGAGATCGATATCTTCTCCGTACATGAAGAAGTCTTCATCTAAGACACCTACTTCATCCAGAGCCGATTTACGCATCCACATAAACGCGCCACTTAGTACGTCAATTCTCTGATTCTCTTCTGCACTTAAATGTCCTGCATAATAGTTATTCAGATGCTTGCTTTTCGGTGCCAAACGGAACAAACCTGAAATCCGACAAAGAGATGCCCAAGGGGTTGGAATCCCTCTTTTGCTCTCGGGAAGGTAGGTCCCTGAACCATCAAACATAGGCACGCCCATCCCCCCAAGCTTGGGGTTTTCATCGGCAAAAGTAATAGATTTTGAAAATGTATCTTCTTGAATGACCGTATCGGGATTTAAAAGGAGAACGTACTCGGCATTTGAAATCTGAATCGCTTGATTGTTTGCTTTAGAAAACCCGACATTTTCGGAATTCTCAATCAAAGTCACCCATGGAAAACGCTCCTTCACCATTTCACATGTTCCGTCCACCGAAATGTTGTCGACTACAAAAACATCAATTTGAGAACGGTTCGAAGGTGTTTGGCCTGAAAAATTTGCAATCGCTCTCTCCACAGAAATAAGGCATTGCGCAAGGAAATGCTCAACGTTATAACTGACTATAATGACCGATAACTTCATCTTCTAGCACTCATATAAAGTCCTGTTATCCATTGAACGCGCAAGGGTCGCTTCGTCAGCGTGCTGTAAAGCCTCCCCAACGGCTACACCCCGCGCGAGTGTCGTAATCTTGATGTTGAACGACACCATTTTTTTAAACAAATAGAATGATGTCGTATCTCCCTCCATTGTTGCTGGCAAAGCAAAAATAATTTCTGTGGCACTTTCCGAGAGTGAACCTTCTGAATTAGAATCCTCTGAAACATCGACCCCGGAAACCGTGTTTGTTTCGGCAAGTCTACGAATCAATGGCTCAATCGTTAAGTCCGATGGACCCACACCATCCATAGGACTGATGATTCCACCCAATACATGGTACACACCTCGGAAGGTGCCTACATTTTCTATTGCAAGCAAATCTCTAATGTCTTCAACAACACAAATCAGATTCTTATTTCTGGTGGGCGCAGTGCAAATCGAACACCTCACCTGTTCCGTTAAGTTATGACAAACGTCACACGGCTTCACTCCTTCACTCATTGCGACGATGGCATCCGCCAAAGACTGCACCCTTTCACTGTCCCGGCTTAGCAGGCTCAAGGCCAGTCGTAATGCCGTTCTACGACCTATACCAGGTAGAGTAGAAATCTGATCGACGGCGGCTTCAATGAGCCGAGATGGGAGTTGTTGCACGGTGTAAAGATAAAACCCAATCCCAGTGTTCGAACATGTAAATTTGGGACCATGTCAGCAACTACATTTATTCTCATATCATGCCTCTACGTTGGGGTATTGTTTTTAATAGGGAACATCACTGGCCGGGATAAAAAAGCATCTGACTTTTTCTTGGCTGGAAAAAAGGCGCCTTGGTATGTTGTGGCCTTCGGAATGGTCGGTGCATCACTGAGTGGCGTCACTTTTATTTCTATTCCTGGCTGGGTAAATACACAAAGTTTCACCTACCTTCAAATGGTCCTTGGATACATGGTGGGGTATCTCTTTATTATCGCTGTACTTCTTCCTCTTTACTACCGGTTAGGGCTTACCAGTATTTATACTTATTTGGACCAAAGATTCGGCAATGGTGCCTATAAAACGGGGGCATCATTCTTTATTTTAAGCAGAGTCATCGGGGCATCTTTCAGACTGTTTCTTGTTGCAATCGTCGTGGAACTTGCCATCCTTGAGCCTCTTTTTTCAAACAGCACAGGGGGTGTTCCTGGTTGGGCCTTTGCTGCAATTGTCGCTGTGGTCCTTGGCATTATATATATTTACACAAGGCAGGGAGGAATGGCCACAGTGATTTGGACAGATACCGTCCAAACTGCATGCATGCTCACTGCCGTCATCCTAACTGTACTGGCTATTTCTAGTGCATTTGGTGCATCTGTGACAGCAATTCCGGAACTCGTGAAGTCCAGTGGAATGACAAAGATATTCGTCTTTGATGACTGGAAAGCAGGCAATCACTTTGTGAAACACTTCCTTGCTGGCACCTTCGTGTGTATTGCAATGACTGGACTCGACCAGGATATGATGCAGAAAAATCTCGCCTGCAAAGATCTCAAAAGTGCAAGATTAAACATGGCCAGTTTCGCTGTGGTTCTCTTTGCTGCAAACATCTTATTTCTGTCACTTGGCGCACTTTTATATCTGCATGCAAGTGCGGAAGGTATCTCTATACCTGAAGCAACGGACAGGCTTTTTCCTACACTCGCCCTTGGTGGGTCATTGGGTCCCATGGCAGGCGGCGTTTTCCTTATCGGACTTCTTGCATCTGCTTTCAGTTCTGCAGATTCGGCGTTAACGGCACTCACTACTTCTACCTGTGTTGATCTCATCGGCACCCAAAAAATGAAAGAAGAAAAAGCCGAGAAAGTCAGAAAGACAGTTCATTTAGGAATGGCGGGCGTACTGTTTATTGCAATCATGGCATTTAGGGCTGTAAATGACACAAGCGTCGTTGCTGCGCTCTTTACTGCCGCGAATTACACCTACGGTCCCCTTCTTGGTTTGTTTTTCTTCGGAATCCTATTTAAAAGCAAACCGAGAGAAAAATTAATTCCCTATGTCGCCATTGCTTCGCCTATTGTCTGCTATTTACTTGAGTACTTTTTATCAAAATACTGGGGCTTTAGTTTCGGGTTTTCATTGCTTCCAGTAAATGGTGCAATTACTATGCTTGGACTCGCACTCCTTCCGAGGAAATAACTACCTTTACGGCTTGAAAAATCGCTTTATTTGCTTCTAATGGAAAACCGCACTTCTGATCTTCTTAATCGCCTGTCTGAGTCTGCAACGATTGCCATGGCGAGAATGGCTCGTGAACTCAAAGCGTCTGGAGTTGACGTCATCTCACTTTCTTTGGGAGAACCCGACTTCGACACTCCGGCGGTATTAAAACAAGCTGGAATTGATGCCATCAATGCAAATGAGTCCCACTACACTCCTGTTCCTGGAACACCTAGAATAAGAGAAGCCATTTCAAAGAAATTCAAAAGGGACAATGGACTTGACTACGCGCCAGACCAAATCGTCGTCAGTACAGGTGCCAAACAATCTCTTGCAAACGTTGTCTTAAGCTTGGTTAATCCAGGAGACGAAGTCATTCTTCCTGCACCCTATTGGGTCAGTTATGAGGAAATCGTCAAAGTCGCAGGGGGAATTCCAGTGATTATTCCTACGACCATTAATGAAGACTACAAAATCAATCCTGAAGCGCTCGAGGCTGCGATTAACGAGAAAACAAGACTGGTTATCTACAGCTCACCGTGCAACCCTTCAGGCTCCGTCTATAGCCAAGAAGAAACTGCCGCAATCGCTGACGTGCTTCGCAAGCATGACAACGTATTTACGATTTCTGACGAGATCTACGAACTCATCAATTTCACCTCACGTCATGCGAGCTTGGCTGCTGAGCCTGGCATGATTGAGAGAGTCATCACTGTCAATGGTGTTTCAAAAGGGTTTGCGATGACCGGCTGGCGACTTGGATATATGGGCGCACCCAAATGGATCGCTGCGGCGTGTACAAAGATCCAAGGGCAATTTACGTCTGCGCCTTGTAGCATCACTCAAGCAGCTGCAGCGGAAGCGGTTGATCAAGACCCCTCCATTGCAGATTCTATGCTCGATGCGTTTCTCCGAAGAAGAAATGCAATGCATGCCGATTTAAGCAAGGTTCCGGGAGTCAAACTCAACCTCCCCATGGGCGCGTTTTATTTGTTTCCGGACATCAGCGATCTTTTCGGCCTAAGCTATGGCGGCAAAACACTCAAAAACTCAGAAGATGTTGCCATGTTCCTCATTGAAGAAGCACATGTCGCTACAGTAAGTGGCGCTGCTTTCGGGACGCCCGAATGCATTCGAATCAGTTATGCTGCAGCAGATGATGTTCTCGCGGAGGCTGTGCGCAGGATTGATGCCGCCGTCAGAAAACTTTCATAATTGACAATGGGTGACATCAAACGTATGACTCAATAACACATGAACAAACAAGAAGCATTACACAACATTTCTAACCTTAGCGCACTGGTGGTGGGTGATGTGATGATGGATGCATACTTATTTGGGAAAGTGGAACGGGATAGTCCTGAAGCGCCTGTGCCTGTTGTCCTGATGACGGGACGAGATGAGAGAGCAGGTGGCGCAGCAAACGTAGCGCGTAATGTTCAAGCACTTGGCGCAGACGTTCATCTTGCGACTGTAATAGGAAATGATCCCGCAGGAATCCGTTTGCTTGAACTTTTCAAAGCGCGGGGAATGGGCATCGAAGGGTGCATCCTTTCAAAGGGGCGACCGACGACAGTGAAGACACGAATTATCCGGGATGAAGTTCATATGCTCAGGGTAGATGAGGAAACCGATGAAGAAATCTCTGCGGAACTGTCTGCATCCCTCCTGTCTTCTTGCATTTCTATTTTAGACAACAAACGCATCGACGTCCTTATTTTTGAGGATTACGACAAGGGCGTACTCACGCAAACACTTATTTCGGGGCTCATTGGAGAAGCCAAAAAACGTAAGATCCCTGTTGCGGTAGATCCTAAATTAAAAGGATTTCTCAATTATCGTGGTGTTGATTTGTTCAAGCCAAACCTTAAGGAATTGCGTGAAGGTCTCGAACAAGAGGTTGGGATTCCAGAAGGATTGCCATCTGCGATAGGTTCTTTACACGAAAAAATTTATCCGACTGTATCCCTTACGACACTCGGGAACTTCGGCATGTGGGTTCACGCACCCTCACAGGGTGTTGTACACACTCATTTCCCTTGCCGTCCAAGCAAGGTCATTGATGTAAGTGGCGCGGGAGACACTGTCATTGCTACAGCGGCACTGATGCTTGCTTCAGGAGCTTCTCCTTCGCAGATCGCTGAAACCGCAAACCTCGCAGGTGGACTTGTTTGTGAACAAAGTGGAGTCGTTACAGTCGATTTAAATACACTTTTATCTGAAATATGACGTGTGTGCAATTATTACCCCCAAGATCTTTCTGTAAACGGTTAATTTGATATAAAATTCATGGGAACAAAAGTCACTCCGTATACGTCTCCTGAAAAGGAAGACAAGAAAAAGCAAGTCGAAAGAATGTTCGACAGCATCGCACATCGCTATGACTTTTTAAATCATTTCTTTTCTTTGGGAATAGATGTGCTTTGGCGCAAGCGATGCATCCGAATTTTAAAGCGCGAAGCGGTGGCTCCGAAAACCATCATTGACATGGCGACTGGTACCGGAGATTTCGCAATTGAAGCCATTCGAATGGGGCTAGAAGCAAAAATAACAGGCATTGACATTTCGCAAGGCATGTTAGATGTAGGTGTCAAAAAATTAAAAGTAAAAGGTCTTACAAATAGCATTTCATTGATACAAGGTGACTCCGAAAACCTTCCATTTGAAGATGCGTCTTTTGAGGCCTACACAGTCGCATTCGGTGTTCGGAATTTTGAAAATCTAGACCGTGGACTCTCAGAAATGTATCGCGTACTAGCACCCAACTCACTTACTGTAATACTTGAGTTTAGCAAGCCTAAACATTTTCCTATCAAGCAGTTATTTGGGTTTTATTTTAAGCATATCATGCCGACTTTAGGGAAACTTGTCTCCAAAGATCCAGCCGCATACACTTACCTGCCAGAAAGTGTGATGGCATTTCCCGAAGGACGTGATTTCCTTGACCGTCTTGCCTCAATAGGCTTTGAAGACCTGAGCGTTACACCTCTAACTGGAGGGATTGCAAGTATTTATGTCGGACGCAAGCCAGCATCAGCCAAATGATTCTTCGCGTGACACCTAGCACACTGTCAGGAGAAGTCGCTGCGCCTCCTTCAAAAAGCCTAAGTGCTCGATTCATCGCTGCCGCACTTCTTGCAGATTCACCGTCAATGATACATGGCATTAGCGATAGTGACGACACGACTTCCACGCTAGAAATGGCTGCCGTTCTTGGCGCAGAAATAGAACTTGGAAAAGAAGCCATTCGCATCACACCCACCGCGGGCGGAATACCACGTCCTCGCTCACAAGAACTCAACGCTGGTGAATCTGGTCTCGCAGCCCGAATGATGGCTCCCATTGCTGCACTAGCGAATACGACCATCTTGTTGACTGGAAAGGGAACATTGTTGTCTCGACCCATGGACATGGTGTCTGATGGCTTGCAAAAACTAGGTGCATCATGTGCTGCATCGCACACTTTACCACTTGAATTAGAAGGCCCTCTGGTCGGTGGAGATATACATCTTGATGGAAGTGTTAGCTCGCAGTTTCTTACCGGACTCCTTTTGGCATTACCGTATGCTGAGAATGACTCTAAAGTCACTGTTAAAGGGATTACATCCCGCCCTTACATTGACATGACGCTTGAGGTCCTGAGAACTTTTGATCTGGATTATACACATGAAACATCTGATGAAACTGATGTGTTTCATATCCCTTCCAACCAAACTGGGCGCGGTGGAAACTTTAGCATTGATGCTGACTGGAGCGCGGCCGCCACACTTTTGGTTTTGGGGGCACTGTGTGCACAACCTGACTTAGAAGTTACTGGAATAAGAGGTGACTTTACCCAGGCTGATTCAGGCATTAAGGGCGCATTGCTTTTTGCAGGATATCATATTCTAGGGACAGATGAGGGATTGAGCATTAAGAAGAAACGCCCCAGAGCATTTAATCTCGACCTTACAAACGCGCCTGACCTCTTCCCTGTTCTTGCCGCTTTGGCTTGCTTCAGCAACAAACCCTCAAGATTAAGTGGGGCACATAGACTTGTGGGAAAGGAATCTGACAGAGCGTCCGTTCTCATCTCAGAATTTGCAAAAGCGGGGATTACGATCGAACGTGACAAGGACGATCTCATTGTCCACCCCGGAAAAACCAAGGCCTGCAGAATCAATCCACATGGAGATCATCGCATTGTGATGGCCGCAGCTATCTTGGGATGCGCAGGAGGTGCAGAAGTGGAGATTTTAAATGCGGGATGTGTCGCAAAAAGCTACCCCACCTTCTTTGACGATCTCGCTTCTATAGGTGGCATCATTCAAGAAGTTAAATAACACCCCATCCCTTTTGACTGAGTGACCGATGTTGTCACTCAGGGCTTGAGTGCTTGTCTTCACCTCCCTTTAATGCGAGAACTGCAGCCACTGTCGCCAAAGCAGGCGCGAAAATGGGAGCCAGCGTGAAGTTAACAATGGGAATTGCCATCCAAATCGCAAAAGGAACACCTATTCCAACAGCTAATCTGCGGGATTTATAAGCCAACCCTAACGATCCTAATGCACCCACATCTTCTCTTTCCCATACATAATCTAGGGCCACTGCTCCGTAGAAGAAAGCGCCGATGATGAACGCAACAATCACTTCAAGGGGCGCAAGGAAAGGCAGCAATACAGGAAAGACCCACCCCGCAACAAGTGCAACGACCAACAAAAGTAACGCGAGGAATAATTCTATAAACAAATAAAGAAGCGCTGTTCGGATGCCACGAAAAACATCTCGAATAAATTTCTTTAAAGAAAAAGGATGCTTAACGCCCGTTAATTTCTCTTCTGTCACATCGGATATGACAGACATGACAGGCCCCAGAAAAGCAAGCACGACATATTTCAATAATTTTATCTTTAGCCAAAACAGCCCCACCCAAACCACGATACCCAACATGTAAGACCCTAAGGCTATGCATACTTCTTCAATGCAATCCATGACAATCACCCCTTCTCCACACACATCCAAAGAATGTGCTCCAAAAGCATTTGTGTAAAGACGGTCCACAAAATCAACAGCCATATCGATGAGCGCAAAAGCACCGTAGCTTAAAGCAAGCGTTAAAAAAAATGCGGGAAGGAACCAAATCAGCATTTTATGCTTGAACATAAAAGGAAGCGCCTTAAAAGAAGTACGGATACCATCTGAGAAGCCATGCGTAATTTTCATAAGTGCAATGTGGGAAAAAGGTTTTGAATAACGCAAAAGTGAGGAGACAAATGTTCAACTTTACCACATGAGGATTCATCTAATAGCGATAGGAGGCAGTGCGATGCATAATTTTGCACTTGCACTTGATCATTTGGGACATGAGGTATCAGGCAGTGATGACCAAATCTTTGAACCGAGTCGTGGCAGGCTTGAAGACGCAGGGCTTTTACCAGATAATGAAGGTTGGTATCCCGATACAATCACAAAAGATATAGATGTTGTCATCCTAGGCATGCATGCCCTTAGAGATAATCCGGAGCTTGCAAAAGCGAAAGAGCTAGGGCTGAGTATACAATCGTATCCAGAATTTTTATTCCAAGCAACTAAAAACAAACAAAGGGTCGTCGTCGGTGGGTCGCACGGAAAAACAACGATCACATCTATGATTCTTCACGTCCTTAACGCACTAGGTAGGAATGCAGATTATATGGTGGGTGCTCAACTCGCTGGGTTTGACCGGATGCTTAAGCTAGATGAAGCAAACGATCTGGCTATTATTGAGGGAGACGAGTATCTGAGTTCGCCCATAGATCGCAGATCCAAATTCCTTCACTACAAGCCCCATCTTGCCATCATTACAGGCATCGCATGGGATCACATCAATGTCTTCCCCACTGAAGAAAGCTACTTAGACACATTCCGTGAGTTTATAGGAACGATGGAGAAAGGCGCAACACTGGCCTATTGTAGTGAAGACCCACAACTCGTGCATCTTATTGAAGAAGCCCGCATCGCAAGGAAAGATATTCATCTTACACCTTATGAGACACCTAAAAGCATTCCGGGCAATGGCGCATCAGAGATCACCTATTCGGATAAAACCTGCGTTAAAACGTCTCTTGTGGGCGCACACAACTTCCAAAACCTTGCTGGAGCGAGAGCTGTGTGTCAATCATTGGGGATAGATGTCGGAGAATTCGATGGCGCCATCGAAGGATTTACAGGTGCAGCAAGACGGCTTGAAGTTGCTGTTGACAGACCAGAGAAAAACTTTACCGTCTATAGAGATTTTGCGCATGCACCCTCAAAACTGAAAGCGACACAAGCGGGCGTCGTGGGGTCTTATCCAGACAGGTCAGTCACTGCAGTATTCGAGCTCCATACATTCTCAAGTTTGAATAAACAATTCCTGCCGCAATACAAAGGAAGCATGAACGCTGTTGATCATGCCATCGTATTCTATGATCCTGAAGTGGTCAAGCATAAAAGGCTTCCCGCAATTTCAAAACAAGAAGTCATCGCGTGTTTTGGTAGAGAAGATGTTGAGGTCATAACGTCAGTGGATCAACTGGAGAATCGGCTTCAAGACATCCCAAAAGAAAATCACTGTGTACTCATGATGAGCTCGGGGAGGTTTGGTGGCGCAGACACCCCACAATAAGAACCTTCACGTCACGTCACTTAACCCAGCCCTACATCAAGGGACATCATGACAATGAAGCCCAATATAAATCCCATCGTCGCAAAGTCTGTATACTTGTCGCGCTGGGTTTCGGGAACCACTTCTTCAATGACGACAAAAATCATTGCTCCGGCTGCAAAAGCAAGAGCATAAGGAAGGATGGGTGTCATTTGGACGACAAGCAACGCACCTATAACGCCCGCAATAGGCTCTACGACAGCCGAAAGTTGTCCGTACATAAATGACTTACGGCGACTCACACCTTGACGGCGAAGCGGCATTGAGACAGCGAGTCCTTCGGGAAAGTTCTGAATTCCTATTCCGATCGCAAGGGCTACAGCTCCGGCTGTTGTGGCACCATCTAGCCCCATCGCAGCTCCTCCGAAAATCACTCCCACAGCAAGTCCTTCTGGGATGTTATGAAGCGTAATCGCAAGAATTAAAAGCGTTGAACTGTGCCAATCTGTTTTAGGTCCCTCTGCTTCATCCTTGTTGAAATTAATATGAAGGTGAGGGGTTATTTTATCCAACCCGAAAATAAAAAGAGCCCCTAACCCAAATCCGATTGCGGCGGGAAAAACCTTCGCAAACCCTTCACCCCCCGACAGCTCTATAGAAGGCGCCAGAAGTGACCAGAAACTCGCTGCCACCATAACCCCACCCGTAAATCCGAGCATACCATCAAACCATTTTCTGTGCATTGATTTGAAGAAAAAAACCAACGATGCCCCTGCGGCAGTTAAGGCCCATGTGAAAGTTGTCGCGACCAGAGCCGCCTTTATAGGACCTATAGATTCAAGCCATAATATCAATGAATCAAATGTCATTTTTTCTCAACTAATAATTGTTCCACTAACTTCTTAGACCAAACCTTTTCTTCCTTCAAGACCTTCACCTGAAAACTCCCATCATATTCAAATATTTTCTCTACAGAAAACTCAAGACCGAGCTTGATTCCCAAATCGTCCAAATGTTTTAAAAACGAATCGCTGCTCCCTAGAACCCCACGAACAGAAGCCTTTTCTCCAACCTTTAGCGCACTGACTTCAACAAGAGACCTTCTGTCTAGTATGTTTCCGTCCGCATCAGGAATAGGGTCTCCATGGGGGTCGAAGCGCGGACGACCTAAAAATGCATCTAGTTTCTCAATAAGCTTGGGGGAATCAATGTGCTCAAGCTGTTCAGCAACATCATGAACCTCCTCCCAACCGAACCCCAACTTCTCCACCATAAACGTCTCCCACAACCTGTGTTTTCTGACAAGGTTAATGGCTTGGACTTTACCGGTTGACGTAAGTTCGGCGCCCTGATAGGGCACATAAGACACAAGATTGTGGTCTGAAAGCACCTTCAACATCCCTGTCACTGATGCTGGCTGAGTGCTTAAACGAGTTGCGATGGCCGAAGTGCTTGCTTTGCCACCTTTCAGCTCAATCGACAATATTGCTTTGAGATAATCTTGTCTGTTACTTGTAGTTGGTAATGAAGTCACTTTATAAGTAATTTGTATCTGCAAATTTACACCATCCTTATTAAAATATTTAGCCGTGCCTAAACTTTTTATCTTTCGTCATGGAGAATCCTCACCAGGAAGCCCCGATTTTGACCGTCCACTCAGTGAACAAGGAAGGCTTGACATCAAACGGTTTGGCATCGAGCTTGCCGAACAAGAACGAGAACTCGCAACGGATAAAATCACCCTCCTCTCCTCGCCTTCAAGACGCACTACAGAAACAACTCAATTGTTACTCTCTGGGCTTCATAACCTAAATATTTCAGCAAACTACATTGAAGAAGGATACCTCGCAGCCCCAGGAACTTGGTTAAGGCACATCGAAAAGCTCCCCTCTGAAATCACCACCTGCATTGTTGTAGGGCATAACCCTGGCATTTCAGACTTAATCACCATACTGTCAGGCTCACAAATCACAATGACACCAGGTGCTTGCGTGAAGATGGAGCTACTTATCAACGATTGGCATGAAGTATTTGACGGTACAGGGAACGTTCTGAGTGACTACAGACCCTAACTTGCTTTCATAAGATGAAGTAAAAATGAAGAATTCAACTACGAGAACTATCCTCCAAGTCTTGGGCGTCCTATTGGGACTCTACGCATTGTATTTCTTTCGAGAAATCGTCGGCTACCTCCTCATTTCAGTAGCTCTTAGTTTTGCCGGCCGGCCTATCGTTAACCTTATTTCTAAAGTGCAAATAAAAGGACACAACCTCCCTTCTTATGTCGGTGCAGTCTTGGCACTCTTGTGCTTCATCACACTGGGGAGTTTTGTTATTGCAATGTTTGGCCCCCTTGTCACTTCTGAAGCCAGAGCTCTGAATTCTCTTGACCCTCAACAAATAACAGCGACTGTGAATGAATGGATGTCACACGCAGATGCACTTTCCTCAAAACTGAATCTTTCTGACCAAACCCCCACGGGTTTTCTTACAAACCAAATCCAATCCATCATCGGACTTGACGGAGTCGGCAGCATCTTCAGCGGCTTATTTGGCTTTTTAGGAAGTGCTTTTGTCGCTATTTTCTCCATCCTGTTTATGACGTTTTTCTTTCTTAAAGACGGAAACTTATTTCACAAAATGATTGTCACGCTGACGCCAAATTCTCAGGTAGAAAAAATGGAGCATGTAATGGTATCATCATCATACCTACTCACGAGATACTTCAGCGGACTGATTATTCAAGTTACAATCGTGACCGTCATGGTCAGTTCGGGACTGGCCATTGTCGGATCGGAACACGCACTCTTGTTGGGATTTATTGCGGGCATCTTCAACCTGATTCCATACCTAGGCCCCCTGGCGTCAACAGCGCTAGGCCTTCTCATTGTCGCCACAACATATTCCGGAGACCCGTCTGGTTGGGGGCTACAAATCCTTTATACCGCTATAATTTACGGCGTAGCCCAGCTCGTCGACAACTTCTTCACACAGCCTTTTATCTTCTCAAACAGAGTGATGGCTCACCCCCTCGAGATTTTCATCGTCATAAGCATGGCTGGCCTCTTGGGCGGAGTCTCAGGAATGGTCCTTGCCATACCAGGATACACACTCATTAGAATCGTCGCAAGAGAATTTCTCTCTGGATTTAAGTTTATCGACGCCCTTACAGAAAATATTAAATAAGCTTTCGAACACCTTAAGTATTTGATTCAATTGCCTGACCCACTTTTCACAGAGCAAAAAAAAATCGTTAGAATTAAAATTAAACTAATTTTAAACAATAGGTATTTGTAGACAATCTTTCTTCTACCTTTGAACCCCGTATTCATACTTCGAATTCGGGAACATGCCTAACACACCTTTAGAGTCCAGTAAATCAAGCATTAATGGCCACAATAGCCGTTATATTTTTGTGACTGGAGGCGTGAGTTCCAGTTTGGGAAAAGGCATTGTAAGTGCCTCTTTGGCAAAGCTACTTCAGGCGAGAGGTTACCGTGTGACAATACAGAAACTCGACCCATATATTAACGTTGACCCAGGCACTTTGAATCCATATGAACATGGAGAATGTTATGTCACAGTGGACGGCGCTGAGACAGATTTGGATTTGGGACACTATGAACGGTTCCTTAACGTCTGTACAACCCAAGCAAATAACATTACCACAGGCCGCATCTATCAGTCTGTGATCAATAAAGAGCGTAGAGGTGAGTACTTGGGGAAAACCGTTCAAATTATACCTCACATTACAGATGAAATCAAGCGCTCAATTCAAATTCTTGGATCACAGAGTGAGTTTGATTTTGTCATTACTGAGATCGGCGGAACAGTAGGTGATATAGAATCACTCCCATATATTGAGGCAGTACGCCAAATGAAATGGCAAAATCCCAAGGACACACTTGTGATCCATTTAACGCTTATACCCTACTTAAAAGCTGCTGGAGAACTTAAAACAAAGCCCACGCAACACTCCGTGAAGCAATTGCTTGAACTGGGTGTTCAACCCGACATTCTCGTCTGTAGAACGGAACACAACCTCACGCCTTCCATAAGAACAAAACTGGCTCAATTCTGCAACGTAAGTCACGACTCAGTCATCGAATCCATCGACGCAGAGACCATTTACGATGTTCCACTATTAATGCAAGACGAGAGGCTTGACGAAGTGGTTCTCAATAAATTAGATGTAGACCTTAGCAAGGTAGATAAACCCAATCTTACGGAGTGGAAAAACTTCCTATACCGTTTTAAAAACCCAGACCAAACCGTTCACATAGGTCTGATAGGAAAGTATGTCGAGCTCAAAGACAGTTATAAAAGCATCGCTGAGGCGCTCTCACATGCTGGCGCAAATCTCAAAACCAGAGTCGACATTCACTGGATTCACTCCGAACAAATCTCTCGTAAAAACGTCCAAGAAAAACTGGGACACTTAAATGGAATCCTTGTCGCCCCTGGGTTTGGATCTCGTGGGATCGACGGCAAACTTGAATCCATTCATTTTGCAAGAACAAACGACATTCCATTCTTCGGCATCTGCCTCGGAATGCAATGCGCAGTGGTTGAATATGCGAGAAACGTCCTCGACCTCACGGATGCACACTCTTCTGAAATCAAAGAGTACACGCCTCACCCTGTCATTAATCTGATGGCTGAGCAGAAATCAATTACAGACATGGGAGGAACAATGCGCCTCGGCGCCTACCCGTGCGACCTCATGGAAGGCTCAAAAGTTCGTGAGATCTACGGCACATCGTCTATTGAAGAGCGTCACCGTCATCGATATGAGTTCAACGAGGAATACAGAGCGCAATTTGAGAAGGCAGGAATGATTGCAACAGGAATCAACCCAGTGAGTGAATTGGTGGAAATCATTGAGATCCCCGCCCACCAATACTTCATCGCTACTCAGTTTCATCCGGAATACGCCTCGACTGTTCTCGCACCTCACCCACTCTTTATTTCATTCGTCCGCGCAGCTGTATTAGCTGGACCAGGCACTCTAAATGCTGAAAACAAACAGGACTCGCTTCGCGCCTAACCTTTAGCGACTCGCTCTAAACATCTGAATATGGGGGATGTCATCTTCGAGATAGGTCTCCCCCGTTGATTTAAAGCCCAAATCAGCGTAAAATTTCTCAAGGTAGCATTGTGCTGAAATGCGAATTCCCAACCCTGGATATTGCTTGTCACATTCCGCAATCGCACGATTCATAATCTCGATTCCAAGCCCTACCCCTCTACAATCGGACCTTGTAGCCACTCTACCTATACTGGGTTCAGAATAGCTCAAACCCGGAGCGCAAATACGAACAGTCGCAGCTGCAGCATCTCCGGAAGCCATATCATCGTCTGATTTAAAAGCATAGACATGAATTGACTTCAAATCTTTCCCATCCAACTCTGAATATGGACAATCTTGCTCCACAACGAAGACATCTATTCTCAAACGGAGAATCGCATGAAGTTCATCACGTGTCAAATCACCCCAAAAAGAAGTGAAAAAATTGAATGAAGAAGTGCGTTTTGACAAATTGGGCATTAAAATGATTCTTTATCTTGATATGAGAAAGTGAAGGTGAGGTTTTTTCGCAGATCTCACATACAAATTACAGTCTTTTATTTTATAACCACAAAAAAAAGGGCAAACCCGAAGGCTGCCCTTTTTCAAATCAGTAAAGATGTCTTAGAAGCGCGCTCCGAAACCAATAGTAAAAGAAACATTTGGATCGCCTAACAACGCGTCAATATTGAGTTGAGGTGTTAAGTATAGCACATCCTTAAAATCAATGTAACGACCAGCATTAATACTTAAGTCGAGATCATTGATTGGATCGTGTACACCCAAACCAACATAGTAATCTCCCATAAAGTATGCCGCTCCAACGGAGAGGTCAAGGGCATCGAATTCTCCGCCGAATGTAGATTTAGCAGTCAAAACGATATCATCAGCAACAGCGTAGCCAACTGTAGCGTGCATGTCTACCCCTGAGGAGAAGATGTTTAACATTGAAGTGGCATCACCACTCCCTAGATACCAAGAGCCAGCAGGTTGCGAAGAATCCTGAGCCGATAGCGTAAATGCCAAAGAAGCACACGCAAATAATGTAAATAATTTTTTCATAGAACCAATGTTTTAAGGTTTGGCCCAATATCCGATGGTAAAAGCACATCAAATATACACGCCCCCCATATATATGAACGTAAGATTGTTAACACAGGCTGTATAATCAATGTTTTAGGGGTTTACAGAGGTATCTCGACATATGCGAACTACCTTGCGAACATGGCAGAACAGAACGTTTTATCAGTAGAGGGGTTGTCCAAAAGGTATGGCGAACGCATGCTTTTTGAGAATTTAACCTTTGGATTGGGTCGGGGACACCGGGTTGCATTGGTTGCAAGAAACGGAACAGGCAAGAGCACATTGATGCGTGCTCTGTGTGATATCGAACCCGCAGATGAGGGGAGAATTGCTTTTGAAGGAGGTGTAAGATGGTCCTTTTTGAAGCAAGAAGCAGACTTGGATGCCGAAGCGACCTTGCTCGACACCTTATATATAGGAGACAATCCTGCGGTCGTAGCCATGAAGAACTACGAACGCGAATTGTCAAAGGGAGCTGAAGGTGTCAAATTTCAGGATGCTTGTGACGCGATGGACCGAACCCAAGCGTGGAACTACGAAGCCAGAGCGCGAGAAGTTTTAGGCCAACTCAACTTACATGATCTCACACGGAAGGTTGGCACTTTAAGCGGTGGAGAAAAAAGACGCGCAGCGCTAGCCGCTGTTCTCCTTGAAGCGCCGGATTTGATTTTCTTAGATGAGCCCACAAACCATCTTGATTTAGAAATGATCGCATGGCTCGAAAAACGTCTTAAATCGACCAACGCGACCATCTTTATGATCACACACGATCGATATTTCCTCGAAAATGTCTGTGACCGCATCTTAGAGATCGAGAACAACCAACTCTATTCATACAAAGGCAACTTCAGTTACTATCTCGAAAAGCGTGATGAACATCGAGAAAATGCGCAAGCTGCAAAAGACAGGGCCCAAAAAGCGATGAAAAGAGAGTTGGCTTGGATGCGCTCCACGCCTTCTGCCAGAACAGGAAAGAGCAAAAGCAGGATCGACCGTTTTTATGAAATCAAGAAAGAAGCGGCTGTACGATTGAAAAATGACCCCATGCACATCTCAGTGATTCCTGAACGTCTTGGAGGAAAGGTCGTCGAATTACACAAAATTTCATGTGCATTTGGTGATCGCACACTATTTAATGGACTAACACACCACTTCAAAAGAGGAGAGAGAATTGGAATTGTAGGTACAAATGGATCGGGAAAGACAACCCTGTTAAACATGATCCTCGGATTACAGAAGCCTGATTCGGGAAAGGTCTCTGTGGGCGAAACCGTTGTGTTCGGACACTATCATCAACTCGGAGGCAACTTCAGCTTAGATTGGAAAGTCATTGATGCCGTGAAGGAAATTGCTGATTACATCCCTTTAAAAGGAGGAGGCAAACTTACCGCAGCACAACTCTTGGAACGCTTCCTCTTCCCGAAGCACATGCATTACCAATACATCAAGGTGTTAAGCGGAGGCGAAAAGAAACGTCTCCACCTGCTTCGTGTGTTGATGAAGAATCCCAATTTCCTTATACTCGACGAGCCCACAAACGACCTAGATATCTTCACTCTTGCTGTACTCGAAGAGTTCCTACTTGATTTTACGGGCTGCCTGTTGGTGGTGTCTCACGATCGGTATTTCATGGACAAGATCGTAGAACATGTTTGGGCTATAGGCGAAGGTGGTGCGACATCTGTAAGAGACTATCCTGGCAACTACACCCAGTATAGACTCGCAAGAAAAGAACAAATTGCGTTGTCTCAAGCCGCAGCAACAGCAGCAACAGCCACATCAAAAAAAACAAAAGAACATTCATCAGATGTAAAAGGAAATTACACTGAAAAGCTATCCTATAAAGAAAAGTTTGAATATGAGACCCTGGGGCCCAAAATCACTGCGCTTGAAATACAGCGTGATTTATTGGCAACTGAACTTGAAGCGTGCAACGCGCACGAAGATCTTATACGTTTGGGCGAAAAGCTAGGCAAGATCACAGAAGAACTAGACGCATCTGAAATGCGCTGGCTGGAGCTCTCTGAAAGAGCCTGAACCAAGTGGTTTATGGCTGATCGAAGTCCATAACAAATGGACCGTCCCCTACTGGATGACTTTGACAAGACAGAACATAACCATTCTCAACCTCATCGGGCTCAAGTGCATAGTTGAGATCCATAGATGCACGACCAGAAGTCATTTTACAACGACACGAGCAACATACGCCACCTTGGCAAGAAAACGGAGCATCGAGACCAGCATCAAGTGCAACATCGAGAATAGATTTCCCTGAACGCTTTACGCTGACAGTCGTTGTCACCCCGTCTAGAACAACAGCGACATCAACGTGATCGCCAGAAGCCGAAGCGTCAGGAACTTGGGCAATCTTTTCTTTTGCAGGAGACGAAGATGTGAACAGCTCAAATTTTATCTTCGACTCATCCATACCTGCACTTAGAAGCGCGTCCTTGCCAGCCAATATCATTTCTTCAGGACCGCACAGATAAGACACATCATATGAAGAGGGGGAAACAACTTCGGAGAAGATTCTGTCGAAACGCGCGCGATCAAGTCGCCCTCCGAACATCTCAATTTCTACTGGCTCTCTGGTGAGCAGATTGAAAATCTGAAGTCTTTCAAGGTAGACATCTTTAAGATCAGCGAGTTCATCTTTGAAAATAATGCTTGCTGTTTCCTTATTGACATAGAAAAGGGCAAACCGTGATTCTGCTGAAGAATTTAGCGTTTCTTTAATAATACTGATGATGGGTGTAATCCCGGAACCGGCCGCAAACCCCAAATGATTATTCTCATTAGAAGTGGTGTCTGCAGTAAACCTCCCATCAGGGAGCATTGACTCTAAAACATCCCCTACTGCAAGAACACGGTTTGCATATGTGCTAAATTTTCCGTCGGGCACTTCCTTGACAGCAACACGCAAAACGCCTTCGTAAGGTGCAGAACAAAGAGAATAACTTCTGCGTACATCTTCCCCATCAATGGTGGTGCGAAGCGTGAGGTATTGCCCTGCTTTATAATGAAAAGTTTCTCCGGAAACGGACTCCAGAAGCAAGGAAACTGAATCAACTGTTTCTCTTCTTATTTCAACGACCCTAAGATTATGGAATTTAGACATGGCGCGAAGATAATTCGGGAAAATGTATTTTTAATGATTTGATCGAAATCATATCTAAAAAAAACCTTATGCGAGTATCTTTGGTATATGATTGAAACTCAAGAGCATTTAAGAAAAGAGTTCGACGCCTATGTAGCTGCGGATAAGAAGATTGAACCGAAGGACTGGATGCCTGATGCGTATCGCAAGACTTTGATACGTCAAATCTCGCAACATGCACACTCTGAAATTGTGGGGATGCTCCCCGAGGGCAAGTGGATTACGCGTGCGCCAAGCCTCCAACGTAAGGCAATTTTACTCGCAAAAGTACAGGATGAAGCGGGGCATGGATTGTATTTATATTCTGCAGCAGAAACCTTGGGCGTAGACAGGGCTGATTTGGTGGCTGATTTGCTCTCAGGCAAAGCAAAGTACAGCAGCATTTTTAATTACCCATCACTCACATGGGCCGATATTGGTGCGATAGGTTGGCTCGTTGATGGTGCCGCAATTATGAATCAAGTCCCGCTTTGCAGATGCAGTTACGGACCTTATGCCAGAGCAATGACGCGCGTTTGCAAGGAAGAAAGTTTTCATCAACGTCAAGGATATTCAATCATGATGCAATTGATGAAAGGCACCGATGCGCAAAAAGAAATGGCACAAGATGCGCTGAACAGGTGGTGGTGGCCAGCCCTCATGATGTTTGGGCCGAGTGACAGTGAAAGCATGCACAGCTCACAGAATATGAAGTGGAATATCAAACGCTTCTCCAATGACGAGCTTAGACAACGTATGGTAGACATGACCGTTCCTCAAGCAGAATGTATCGGACTGAAAATGCCAGATCCTGATCTCAAATGGAATGAAGATAAAGGAGGTCATGACTTCGGAGAAATAGATTGGACAGAATTCTATGATGTCATCGCTGGAAACGGCATTTGTAACAAAGAACGATTGGAAGACCGAAACAAAGCACACGATGATGGTGAATGGGTGAGAGATGCTGCGGTGGCCTATTCAGAAAAAAGAAACGCAAATACATAACGATGAGTGAGAATAAAAGCAACTGGCCCCTATGGGAAGTTTTTGTGAGAAGTCGTCAAGGCCTTGGACACAAACACGTGGGGAGTCTTCACGCCTCTGATGCGGAGATGGCGATTGGAAACGCACGTGATGTCTACACCCGAAGACAAGAGGGTGTCAGTATTTGGGTTGTCCCTGCTGAATCCATTACGGCGAGTGCTCCTGCAGATTCTGAAGCATTATTTGACCCGGCGAACGACAAGATCTACCGTCACCCCACATTCTTCGTCCTTCCAGACGAGGTTAACCACATGTAACTTAAGGTGAACAAGACCCAACATATGCATGCGCTTTTGCGCTTAGGAGACGACGCCCTTGTCCTTGCCCAACGTTTGGGTGAATGGTGCGGCCATGCGCCCGCCCTTGAGGAAGACATTGCACTCACTAACATTGCGCTTGACCTCATAGGCCAAACCCAATCCTATCTCTCCCTGGCTGGATCACTCGACCCGGACGCTCCTAAAACAGATGACGAACTCGCTTTCCTTCGTTCTGAGAACGAATTCAAGAATTTACTTCTTGTAGAGCAAACAAATGGACATTTTGGGGACACAATTGCGCGACAATTTTTGTTCGACCAATATGCGCTGTTACGCGCTAAACATGTCGCACAACAAACATACGATTTGGATGCAGCTGCCATAGCTACAAAAGCAGTGAAAGAAATCCGATATCATGCGGCCCACAGCAGCAAATGGATCATTCGACTTGGTGATGGAACCTCAGAAAGTCACTCACGCATTCAGAAATCAATCAACGATTTGTGGGCGTATACTGGTGAGATGTTTACGGCTGATGACGTGGACATTGCGGGATCCATTGCAGGACTCCTGCCCGACCTCAGTGCTTTGAAAACACAATGGGATATAGAGATCGACAGCGTACTTGCTGAAGCAAAACTCGTGCGACCACAAGATGGCGCAATGAAAACAGGTGGCAGAATGGGGATTCACACGGAAGCACTCGGCACAATGCTTGCCGAAATGCAGATACTCCCACGCACACATCCTGGCGCGAGCTGGTAAACAGACTTTCTTGACGCAAATGACTGACCGCTCTCCTTCCTCACTCGTTAAAGCAGTAAGCCGTCAATTACAAGATGTAATGGACCCTGAACTCACGTTCCTGAGTGTCGTTGACATGGGGATTCTGCGAGACGTGAATTTCAAAAACGGCCACATTGTTTGCGTGATTACTCCCACCTATTCAGGATGTCCTGCGACGGAAGTTATTTCTAAAGATGTCCTTAAAGCGGCAAGAGAAATCGATCCTGACGCCGAAGTTGAAGTTGTTTTGTCACCCGCATGGACCACAGACTGGATCTCACTTGAAGCGCGCGAGAAAATGACTGCAAATGGAATTGCTCCGCCTGAAGGATCTAGCCATGACAAGGCGTTCCTGACAGGAGATGGACACACCATACCTTGCCCTATTTGTAAGAGTAAGGAAACGAAACTCATCTCACC
The DNA here is from genome assembly GCA_913051865.1 of uncultured Flavobacteriales bacterium. Lineage (GTDB taxonomy): Bacteria > Bacteroidota > Bacteroidia > Flavobacteriales_D > Sanyastnellaceae > UBA974. Next base: position 17,156 of record CAJXHE010000001.1, on the reverse strand, counting down.
ATTCGGGTCTACACCCTGCAAAGCATCATTCACTTGCAATGCCTGCCTCGAACCCTTTGAACATTTTAAGTGCTTTTAACATGAGTGACTCAAAAAACGACACCCACCCTGTAGTTACTAAAATGTTACTCGGAGATAAAATGACAGACTGGCTCAAGGCTGATGTTCTTGAAAGCCGACCTGGATTCTGTCGTTTGTCTATGATTGCGAGAGAAGAAATGGCAAATGGGTTTGGAATCATCCATGGGGCAATCACATTTGCACTTGCCGACAGCGCGATTGCCTTTGCCGCAAATGCCCATGGCCGTCATGCCGTGAGCCTAACAACTTCAATTCGCCATTTGGCAGCCGTGCATCCAGGGGACCATATCACAGCCGAAGCAACAGTGACGACTTTGAATCACAGGATTGCAAATGTCGATGCCACAATAACAAATCAAGACGGTGTTTGTGTCGCGGATGTTCGCGCGACTGGTTACAGAAAGAAAGAAGCGTGGTAAGCCCCCTTGAGAGCGAGCAACTCATCATGCGTACCAGATTCTATTAATGATCCGGCATCAATCACAAAAATCCGATTTGCATCCCGGATTGTACTCAATCTGTGCGCCACAATTAAAGATGTACGATCTTGTGTAATGGAGGTTGTTGCGCGCTGAATCATCTGTTCTGATTCAGAATCTATTGAGGACGTTGCCTCATCTAAAATGAGGATACTTGGTGAAGCAACATACGCTCTCATGAATGCGATTAATTGACGCTGCCCCACAGACAACATCGCTCCCCGTTCTCTTACATGAAGATCTAGCGCATCGTCATATTTCTTGATAAACGTATCCGCCCCTACTTTCTCCGCAGCTTCCCAGATCATCTTATCTGTAACGTCATCATCGTGAAGGGTCACATTTGCTCTGAGTGTGTCGGACATCAGAAATACTTCCTGCTGTACAACCCCGACATTCTCCCTTAAATGTGACAGCGAAATGTCTCTTATGTCGACACCGTCAATCAAAATTTGACCTTTTTGGTAGTCATAAAACCGAGACAACAAGTTAATCACAGAACTCTTGCCTGCCCCCGTTGCACCGACAAAAGCCACTGTTTCACCTGGTTCTATTGTAAAAGACATATCCTTCAGAACCCAATTTTCCTCACTGTAAGCAAACCACACCTCTTTAAACTCTATTTTTCCATCAAAGACCAAATCATCTCTCGACCCGTCATCTGAAATGCGTTCGTCGATGTCAAAAAGTTTAAACACTCTATCGGCATTCACAACACCCATCTGCAGCACATTAAAACGATCCGCCAGCTGTCGAATTGGACGGTACAACATAAAGACATACAGGATAAACTGAAGTAACATGCCTAGGGTGACCTCACCCCTTACGACTCCTCCTACACCTAACCAAAGCAACAAGGCGACACTGGTCGCACTCAACATCTCCACAACTGGAAAGAAAATACTAAACGCCTTGATGGAGCTCACATTCGCATCTTGATGAGAAGTATTAATCTTTTCAAATTTATCTGCTTCAACTTTTTCTCTACTGAAAGCTTGAACGATATGCATTCCCGTCACATGCTCCTGAACAAATTCGTTCATCTTAGCCACTTGATTTCGCACATCAGAAAAGGATTTCTTAATGTGCTTTTGAAAAACTCTTGTGGCAAAAAGCAACACCGGAATGGGAAGAATAATGATCAGCGTGAGTTTGGGGTCAATGATCAACATTGCTGTAAGGACTACAACCAACGTCAGTAAATCCCCGATTGCATTCAGCAGACCATTTGAAAACACATTTGCAATCCCATCTATGTCACTGACGAGTCGCGTTACTAGTTTACCTACAGGCGTTCTATCAAAGAATTTTAAGCGAAAAGAAACGATGTGTTTAAACAACTTCGAGCGCAGATCTAGAGAAACACTTTGGGCAACCCAATTTGCCAAGTATGTCACATGATACTTTAAATAAGCCTCAAACAAAAGCACACCAATGATTGCGGCAAAGATTTTGAGCATCCCTTCATAGTCACCATTCGCAATCTCAACATCTACTGCGTGTTTAATCAACGCAGGTCTAACCCAAACAATTGAAGAGAGAACAACGATCAATATCCCCGTGAAGACAAACCTCTTTTTATAGGGATTTACTTGGGTTAGAATCGTCGCTAAAGTCTTGTTTTTATTTTTAAACATTCCGAACGCGAAGGTAGTATGTATTTCCAATTAGTACCGTCCAAGGCAGTGTAGAAATAGCATAATTAGATTCTAAGCGTGAATCTTTGTAATAAATACATCTGCAGGATACAAAACCTTCGAAAGATAAAGACCGCAGCCAGGAGCTGACTTACCTGCACGTGTACGGTCACATGACGAAATCACATCTTTAAATTCCTCCTCAGTCATCTTACCTCGCCCCACATCTAATAGCGTTCCAACGATAGCCCGAACCATGTTACGCAAATATCTGTCTGCGGAAATTTCGATGCGGACACGGTAAGAATCAAAATAAATGATGTCTAATTTCCGAACATCGCATATTGTCGTTTTCACACCGCTACCGGTTTTGCAAAACGCCGCAAAGTCCCCTTGAAAAATCAAATGTTTCGCAGCAGATCGCATTGCAGAAATATCAAGCGATCCGAAAACCCGGGCAGATCTACCGGAAAGGAAGGGGTCCTTTTCTGTGTGAAGTTGATAGGTGTATGACCTGTCACATGCATCAAATCGCGCGTGGGACTTCGGCAAGACTTCCGAGACCGACAGAATCGCCACATCTGTATCAAGCATACCATTCAGTTTGAAGGCCAACTGCGCAAGTGACTCAAATCGAGAAGCAGGAAGCGATGGAATGTCGCAATGCGCAACATAGTATGAGGCGTGAACCTCAGCATCAGTCCTACCACAACCTATGACAGCCGTAGGGCACCCACACAAACGCTCTAAGGCCTCTTCTATAACCTGTTGAACAGATCTCGAAACAGGTTGACGTTGCCAACCGTGATATTGTGTACCGTCGTAGGCTAGCTCAATAAAGACCCTCACATCTAATGATTTATTACCAAGAAGCGATTTTTTCACTCCTATATTCCCCAGCTTCAAGTTTGGCCTTGATGTTAGAAAAAATCTTGATTGTAAAGTCCACATCATCTTGAGTGTGAACCGCTGTTGGGATTAACCGAAGCATAATCGTGTCTTTAGGAACGACAGGATAAACCACGATAGAACAAAAAATACCATGATTTTCACGGAGATCTACCGTCAGGTTCGTCGCCTCTCCGAGCCCGCCTTGGAGGAAAACTGGCGTCACACATGAATTCGTTTTGCCAATGTTGAATCCTGAAGATTTAAGGCCAGACTGAAGGGAAGTCGCAATCTTCCATAAGTTATCCTTATGCTCAGAAGAATCACGTAGCATTTGAAGACGCTTTCGGGCGCCAACTACAATCGGCATTGGAAGCGATTTTGCAAAAGTCTGAGAACGCATATTGTAACGAAGGAAATCAATCACATCTTCATCTCCCGAAACGAAAGCGCCAATCGTCGCCATCGCCTTTGCGAAAGTCCCGAAGTAAACATCAATTTGGTCGTGGCAGCCCTGATGGTCTCCCGCGCCACGTCCTTGTTCACCTACAGTACCAAATCCATGCGCGTCATCCACAAAAAGGCGGAAACCAAATTCATTTTTGAATTTGCATATCTCAGCGAGCTTCCCCTGATCTCCAGCCATACCGAAGACGCCTTCTGTGACAACTAAAATTCCACCACCAGTAACATCTGTGATTTTTTTTGCGCGTTCTAGCTGTTTTGCAAAACTCTCCATGTCGTTGTGCGTGAAAACGAATCTTTTCCCCTGATGAAGACGAACTCCGTCAACCATACATGCATGAGACTCACTGTCATATACAATAACGTCATGGCGACTTACAAGCGCCTCGATGGCAGACTGGCAGCCTTGGTAACCAAAATTTAAAAGGAAGGAGTCCTCCTTCTGCATAAACTCAGAGAGTTCATTTTCAAGCGCTTCATGTTCTGAAGTTTGGCCTGACATCATCCGAGCCCCCATAGGATAGCCCATTCCCCATTTCGCAGATGCATCTGCATCAACCTTGCGTACTTCAGGATGATTGGCAAGTCCCAAATAATTATTTACAGACCAAACCAACACTTCTTTCCCTCTAAAGGTCATGTGATTAGAAATTTCACCTTCTAATTTAGGAAAGGTAAAGTAACCATGTGTTTCTTTAGCGTGTTGTCCAAGAGGTCCTCGGTCATTGCGAATGCGATCAAATATATCCAAGCTAATTTATTTTGATGAAGTTGCAAAATTACTGCATACAAACTTAAGTTTACAATAAGGACTTACTAACTTCGCACTTGATTCGCTTTAATATGTTCAAAACTTCATTTATTTTTTCTTCTCTGGCGGTGGTATTCCTTTTTGCATCGGGATGTACGGAATACAGCAAAGTACTGAAGAGTTCGGACGCAGAACTAAAGTTGGAATACGCCCAGGCAGCTCTGGATTCTGGAAAGTGTTTCAAAGCATTGCCATTGTTGGAAGAACTGGTCGGACTTACAAGAGGAACACAGCGTGCTCAGAAGATTCAATACAACTATGCCCAAGCACATTATTGTGTGAATGATTTCTATCTGGCCAGATATTATTTGCACTCCTTTTCAAAAACCTTCCCCAACAGTGACTTGGTGGAGGGTGTCGAGTTTCAAGCAGCTATTTGTAGCTACAACTTGTCGCCTAACTGGTCATTAGACCAAACAGAAACGATTTTGGCCGTGCAAGAATTGCAAGTATTTATGGACAGGTACCCTGCTTCAGCTCACCGCGACAGCAGCCAAACGATGATCGACCAACTTCGTGCAAAGCTCGAAAAGAAATCATTTGAATCTGCGGCCATCTATCATAAAATTGGACATTATAAAAGCGCCACAATTGCGATGAAGAATGCTTTGAAAGACTTTCCTGACTCACAATACCGCGAAGAACTGCAGTTTTTAATCCTCGACAGCTTCTACCAATATGCCATTCAGAGTACAAATAGAAGGAAACTTGCTCGATTTAACGATGCTACGGTTGCTTTTCATACCTTTGCATCCCGATTTCCAGACAGTTCTTATATCCCTGATGCTGAACGTATCTATAAAAACTGTGTGAAAGGCGTGGAAACACTAGAATCTGAAGAAAACTAGCATCATGAACTTTAAGAACGTAAAGGCTGAAAGAACTACGGAAACCCGTAATACTCACAAGATCGAAACACTCGGTACAGGGAATCTTTTCGAAACAATTGTTGTGCTTTCTAAAAGAAGCAACCAGCTTTCTCAAGATTTAAAGAAAGAATTGGCTGAAAAGATGGAAGAGTTTGTGATTCCAAATGATACGCTTGAAGAGGTCTTCGAGAACCGTGAGCAGATTGAAATCTCCAAGTTTTACGAAAGACTCGCAAAACCTCACAGTATTGCGATTAAGGAACTTGAGGACGACCAGATCTATTTTCGACATGAAGAAAAAGCAGAAGAACTAGATTTCGTCATCGAAGCAAAAGCTGACGACAAGGCAGACGACAAGGCAGACGACAAGGTGGCGGAGACAAAGACTGAGGACAAAGCCTCATAAACGTCTGATATGACCGGATTACCGGAACCCCACGACGTGCACCTTACTTTGATGGGGCGTCGTGTTTTACTAGGTATTACAGGAAGCATTGCTGCTTACAAATCTGCATTTCTCGCAAGAGAATTGGTAAAAAGAGGCGCTGAAGTCAGGGTCGTTATGACACCGAGCGCTACTGGTTTTATTACGCCTCTCACCCTAGCAACTTTGGTGGGAAACCCAGTACACTCAGATTTTACTGAAAGCATTGAGTCAGGAGCGTGGACAAACCATGTTGAATTGGGACTGTGGGGCGACCTTTTCCTTGTGGCCCCATGTACCGCACAAACATTGTCCTTTTTTGCGCAAGGAGCTTGTACCAATTTACTACACGCTGTTTTTCTGAGTTCCAGATGCCCAGTAGCTGTTGCGCCAGCCATGGACCTAGATATGTTTACAAATACCGCAACACAAGAAAATTTAAAAACACTTTCCGAAAGAGGCATTAAAATTATTGAACCTACTTCCGGAGCACTTGCAAGCGGCTTAGATGGCAAAGGGCGTATGGAGGAACCTGAAGTAATTGCTGACTTTGTCGAGCGGTTCTTTTTGAGCAACATGCCTTTGTCTGGAAAAAAAGTAGTCGTGACCGCTGGGCCTACAGAAGAGCCTATTGATTCAGTCAGATATTTGGGAAACAGAAGTACGGGGAAAATGGGATTTGCTTTGGCAAGCCGTTTGGCCGATCTCGGAGCAAAAGTCACGCTTATCTCAGGTCCAGTGAATTTAGAGACACCTCAAAGGGTCGCTGAGAGAATAAATGTGAGCACAGCTCAGGAAATGTATGACGCAACCACGCGCATCTGGCCGTCCATGGACGTTGGAATCGCATGTGCCGCTGTTGCTGACATGAGACCTGTTAATCCCGCAAATAAAAAACTTCACCGAGGGGATTTGCCCGATTCTATTTTACTTGAAAACACACCTGACACATTGCTTGAAATGGGACGCACAAAGTCTTCAAGTCAAGTATTGATGGGATTCGCATTAGAAACAGATTCAGCAGAAGAAAGCTTAAAAAGTGCTGAATCGAAGCTCACAAGAAAGAACCTGGACTTTGTGGTCATGAACACATTGGCTGACAAAGGTGCAGGATTCAACCACGACACAAACAAAGTAACTGTCCTTCAAAGTGTCGGAGCGCATACTGAAAAGCGTATTTTTGAGTTAAAGACAAAAAGAGAAGTTGCTTATGATCTTGTTGAGCTTCTTTCAACCCTTCTTATTTAAAAAAATGACGTTAGACTTTCCTTCAATATACCTCTCCAATTTATTTAAAGCGTGTATTCTTTTTGGGACAATTATTCTTGCGAATCCCTCAAAAAGTGTTGCACAAGAATTAAACTGTTCCGTTCAAGTTATTGCGCCCCAAATTGCCAATGTTGAACCAAGTGTCTTTGAAAGTTTGGAAGACGGGATTCGTGAGTTCATGAATGGACGACGTTGGACAAACGATAATTTCTCATTCGATGAACTTATCGAGTGTACAATGCAAATCACAATCAGTGAAGCCATAGGAAATACACGATTTAGTGGCTCTATTCAGATACAGAGCAACCGCCCCGTTTTTAATTCAGACTACAACACACCTGTCTTGTTTGTACTGGATGGGGACTTTGAATTTGATTGGGTGAATGGAACCTCCATTCTTTTCAACCCAGGTCAACACAGAGACAATCTGAGTTCTGTTCTAGCGTATTATTCATACATGATTATCGGAATGGACTACGACAGCTTTGGTCTGGAGAGTGGTTCAGAATATTTTCTGAAAGCCCAAACCATCGTCGCAAACGCTCAGAACGCTGGCGGAAGTGGATGGAAGGCGAGTCAAAGTAAGCAAAATAGATATTGGCTCGTTGAGAATTACTTAAGCCAAACTTTCAGACCGCTTCGTTTGTGCATGTACAATTACCACCGAAAAGGCTTTGACTTGTTATACGATGACATCGAGACCGCCAGGTTAAATATCGCGGACGCACTTATAGAGATGAGATCTACAAATAGGATTCGTCCAGGATCCTATAATTTACAAGTGTTTTTTCTCGCAAAAAATGATGAAATCATTAAACTTTTTGCCCCAGCATCAGAAGCAGAAAGAGTAAGACTACTCCCCGTCCTAAAACAAATGGATCCGGGAAATATTTCTAAGTATGATGATGCATTGATGTAGTCCCCTTGTTAACTCGACTACATATAAAAAACTTCGCATTAATAAGCGAACTCTCTTTAGATTTTAAAGATGGGCTCACTGTTGTAACAGGTGAAACCGGATCGGGAAAATCAATCTTATTGGGCGCATTAGGTTTGGCTTTAGGTGCACGAAGCAACAGTTTAAACGTGAGGCATGGTACTGATCTATGCATCGTTGAAGCCACCTTCCACTCTCCCATTGCAAATAAAATCCGCGTTGATTTCAATCTGGAATTTGGCACAGACAAAGAAAGCGTTGTGATTCGAAGAGAAGTGAGATCGACAGGCAAATCTCGATGCTTTATCAATGACTCACTCGTAAGTGCAGGTATTCTCAAAGAAGTGGGCAACAAACTCGTAGACCTTCATGGCCAAGATGAGACGCGGGCTTTAATGGACAGAGTCACCAGGTTAGATCTTCTGGATGATTTCGGTGGACATGTGACCGTGAGAGACGCTTACCGAGCGACATTCTCAGCATGGCGTTCAGCAGTAGACACGCTCAACGCTTTAGAAGCTGAAGCGAATCAACCACAATCTGACAGAGATTATCTAAATTTTCAACTTGAAGAACTGTCCGAATTAGGTCTAGACTCTTTGAATCAGGAGGAACTGGAGGAAGAACACAATCGACTTAAACACGCCACAGAACTTGCTTCGGGACTCCATGCTTCGTTTGAACTTTTAGACAGTCACCCCGAAGGCAGGGATGCCATTTCTGCCGTCGACAAGGCAATAACAGAAATAGAGGCCATTGAGATGTATAGCAAAGACGCGTCCAACCTGTTAGAAAGGCTTAAAAGCGTACATATCGAAATGCGGGATATCGCACTCGAATCAAGTCAATTATCCGAAAGCATTCAGCACGACCCCGCAAGATTAGAACTGATAAACGCAAAAATGGAAGCGCTCTCGAGTGCACTTCACAAGCACAATGTTCCTAATGCCGAAGCACTGTCACTCGTTGAACAAGAATTAAACAGAAGGATAGAGAAGTGTGATGGCATAAAGCTAGCAATCGAGACTGCGCGAGCCGCTGTAAAAGTCAAAACCGTGGCGTTAGCGCAAGCAGGTAAGGGCTTGATGAAGGCAAGAGAGAGGTCCGGAAAAGAATTGATGAATCTGGTCCACCATCAATTGGCCCCACTCAAGCTCCCAAATGTAGAAATGTCTTGGGTCTTTTCTGAATTGAACACACCAGATCTTTTAGGAATAGAAGACGTGGAACTGATGTTCAGCGCGAACCCTGGATCTCCGACTCAACCCATATCACAGATTGCTTCTGGTGGAGAACGGAGTCGTGTAATGCTCGCATTTAAAGCGGCATTGGCCAAACGCACCACAGTTCCCACCATCGTATTAGACGAAATAGATACGGGAGTATCAGGCGATGTGGCAACACGCATGGCATCAACCATGCGAGAGATGTCAATGGGCCAGCAAGTTTTCTCAGTGACGCATCTGGCTCAAGTTGCTGCTTCTGGCAACCATCACCTTGAAGTGAGTAAAAAGACGAATAACAGTGAAGCAATTACGCAAGCTGTATATCTCGCATCGAAGGAGCGCAATGAAGCAATAGCGACGATGCTAAGCGGAAGCCAAGTGAGTGAAGAAGCACGCGCCGCAGCGAAAGTTCTTCTTTCGAGCTAAGAATAGCTTAGAATTTCCAGTCTAAAGAAATTGAGGGCAGAAACGGAAGTTGATTCTTCCTTTGGCCTGTCAGACGATTGATGTAAAATACATTTTCACGGCTGTAAACATTTGTGACGCCCGCAGTGAAATCCAAATCACCTCCCATCACATCTTCAAATGTTCTTTTAACACTCATGTCAAGCCTGTGATATGAAGGAAGACGTCCCTCGTTTAAACCTGCATAATCAATGGAAATCTGGCCCGCATTTTCGGCAATATAATCTGAATAGATTCCATTATTCACATTTGGAGATTGGTAATAACCTTGGCTTTGCGTAAAAGGCAAACCTGAACCCAATGCCCACCTCGCACTAATCTGCCATTCCTTGTTTCGCCCAAAATCTTGAGAAGCAACGAGATTTACATTGTGACGCCTGTCAAATACCGGGTCGTACCATCGGTCTCCATCCCACCGGTCAACATTTCCTAGTCCGTAAACGAGCCAGAGATAAGAATTGCGTTTTTCGTATTTAAGCACCATATCAACCCCATTTGCAAACCCGCTTTCTATAATGTAATCAAGTCGAAGAACTTCTGGCACGTCATTGTGATCCGCATCGTCGGGAAACAGTTTTTGGCGATTTGTATTTGTGAGTTGGGTGAAATGTTTTAAGTAACCTTCAACATTGAGGTTGAGGAATTCTGTAAGATCATACTCAAACCCCGCAACAACATGATTTGCAGTTTGGAGTGAATGAGCCACATCTCTTACAGAACCTGATGGCGTCGTAAACTCATCTTGGAGGTTGTCTGGGCCAGAAAGAAATCCATAAAACAAATTCACAATATCCCTGTCAGAGTTCGCAGAGATAATGTTTTGTGAATACATCCCTGCAGCAAACTTCAGACGGAGTCTTTCATTGTACTTATATTTCACACCTATTCTAGGTTCTGGACGAAACTCAGACAATGAACTGTAGTATTGCATGCGCAAACTAGGCTGAATGATTAGCTTCCCTCTGTTAATCGTGTAATCAACATAACCGCCAAATTCAGTCGTGTTCTCGACTTGCTTGACAACTAAGCTGAGCGCATTGAAGGTCTTATAATCCGTTTCGACACCTACCACTTCAAGTCCGTATTCTATGTTATCCTCACCGAGGACATATTTGAAATCTAAACCAAAATTGAAACCATTGACATTGCTATATCTGTTTGGCAAGCTTTCCTCTATAAGATCTATGCTGTAGTTACTCATCGCAAAATGTCCATTCACGAGAACCGCTGATCCTGGAGGGACGATTGTAAACGTTCCACCGCCACCCACATTTCTCCAACCGTAATCGGCAAAGGATGTTCCTGTAGAATCATCTAAAACACTCGCATTGTCAGAAAACCCGAAACCAAATAAGCTGAGCTTAGAACCAGCACCGCCAAATGTGATCTTTCCATAGCTGTCAGTATATCTAAAAGGCAATCGACCACCATCTATATATGGATATAACAATTCAGAAGATTTCTCCAAATAACTATGCTTTAAAGACAACAAGTAGCTTATCCCTCCTGAACTATTTTTCATTTTCTTTAATGGTCCCTCTAACAAGATTTTTGATCCGAAAGGACTTGCACCTAAAATGACTTTTTGTTCACGCATGTTTCCGTCACGCGTTTTAATGTCCATAATAGAAGAAATACGTCCACCATATTTTGCAGAAAAAGCACCGGTATAGATATCGGCATTTGCAATCGCATCAGAATCAAACACACTAAACAAACCAATACTGTGAAATGCGTTGTAAATAATCATACCATCCAACAACACTTTATTTTGAATGGGGGAGCCTCCTCGAATGTATAACTGTCCTCCTTGGTCACCTGTAGACACAAATCCAGGAAGAACTTGAAGGACTTGAACCAAGTCAGGTGTGCCTCCAAAGCTAGGAATGTTTTTTAAGTCTGCAGGCCTTATGGTTTCCACAGACATACGTACACTGTTTCTTTGTTCTTCCCTGTCGGCATTCACTTCTGCACCACCAAGCTGAATCACACCTTCTTCAAGCAAATAACTCTTTGTAAGAACTTTACCTGACTTTATATTAATTGTTTCTTTAATATTTTCATATTCAATACTAGAGACAACTAAGGAATATTCTCCTTCGGGAATTTTACTTAAACTGTAGAAACCTGAAACGTCAGTGATGACACCATAAGAAGTTCCTTCGAGGGAAACACTCGCAAACATGACCGCTTCTCCTGATGATTTAGACTGGATAAAACCCTTAACTGTACCCTGAGAAAAAAGGGGGGCACAAAAGAGAAAAGCGCACAGCGTGGCAATGTAAATCAGACCGTTTTTAGTTTCTTGCATGGACGCGCAAATATAACACCTATTGTCATCATCTTTTTTCTATTATCTTTCGGCATGAATTCTGCAATGAAAACTAACATGAAGACAATTACAATCCACAATGCTTGGCTGTTCAGCTTGCTGTTCGTTGCCTCTCTCTTTCTTTCTAACGACATCAGTGCCCAAAGAGGCAAACAAGACGATGAAGGGAAACTACGTAAACCGCTTATCTCAGAACAGGAATACAACAAACTGTTAATGTGGATTGTTGACGAAAAGTATGAAAACGTACTTTACAAATGCATTCGATACACAGAAGACGACAAAACCAAGAAAGAACCTCTCCCCTATATATACATGGGACAGGCTTACCTAGGAGTCCACCTCACGGATGACCCCGATCTGAGAGAGCAGTATCAGTCAGACAAAAACAAAGCCTTAAAGAACAGCTTAAAATACACTTCTAAGTTTGTCAAAAAGGACAAAGAAAAAGAGTTCTACCATGAATTCATTGAGTTCTATGACATCCTTTGGGGCGAAACAAAGAACGCCGCTGAAACGGAAGTAGACAATGAGAAATACACAAAAGCCAAATCTTACTACAAGTACCTCACGGATATCGACCCTGAAGACCCAGGAGCATGGCTAATGTATGCTGCAGTTTATCAGCAACTTAACTCTAAAAAAGAAGCCAAGGAAACCTACGAAATAGCTCGTAATCTCATGCTAGATTTCGGCGGACGTGGTTTAAGAGAAATTCAAACTGAGCTTCTTCATTCTGCAATCATTTACAATGCTGAAATGTTGTCTAAGATTGACCGAGCGGCAGCGCTTGAATGGCTCGCACTTGGTGACGATCTTTTTAGTGGAGACAGAGAGTTTGAAGCAGTCAAGCGAAGTATCGGCGGATGATTGTTAAAGCAGTAGACGACACGTCCACTACTGAGTATACGCACCCATTCCTAAGCCCCTCGTGGCTAAATTTTTGTGGTGCTAGCTACACCGTTTTTGAAACAAAAACAAGTGTTTCTGCACTTTCTAGATTTTCTATGCGAGGAATCCAAGTCCTGGCTACACCCCTTTGGGCATTAGATTGTGGCCTTTCATGCCAGATTCCCACTGAAGAATATATCGCGCTAACCTCAAATTGGAGCGCTCGGTCCGAGACCTTAAAAATTATTGACCTCCCTCCTTTGCCAGATGATTCCATTCTTACTAGGGCGAGCATAAATGCAAATACACCCCGGTCTTTTAAAATTCAGTGGAAACACACGAGACAGATTCTTTTAGATACGCCACTTCCCAGTAACAGAAGAAAACAGGTCAAAAGATCAGAACGAGAAGGAATCAAATGTCACCTCTCAAACGACTGGTCAAACGTCATCTCACTGCATAATGAAAGTCGTATAAGAAAGGAAATACATTCCGACAGTTTTCAATTGAGCAAACTGCTAAATTCTATTTCAACGATGCAATCTAGTTTTGCTGTAGAAGCTGTTGATGCTGATGGAAACTGTATTGCTGCTGGCGGATTCGTTTTTGTGAATGAAGCCACGTGCCTATATTCATTTGGCGGGCAATCCCGAAGTAAAATCTCAGGAATAGCATCTGTAGCCATGCTTTCATTTGCGATGGAAGAGGCTAGATCTCATGGGGTGACGACATTCGATTTCGGAGGAAGCGCCGATCCAGGCGTAGATCGCTTTTACAAGGAGTTTGGTGCGGCGAGAGTGGCACGGGCACGGCTTATCTATGCGTCATGGTGGCTTAGGCCATTTTTAAGATTTATACGTCCGGATTTGGCTTAAGGGCGAGATCCTGAATTGTACATGGACTCAATAATCTCCACCACTTCTATACCCTCGGAAATAGGTGTTGAGATTTGTGCGCCATGTCTAAGGACATCGACAACGTTTGAGATGACATGGTGGTGATTTGAGGCAGACCCTTTGTACGAACCGTAATCGTTGGGTGGAGCTGAAGTGGGGAGGTCCGTCATCTCGTAGTCCAAAATATCACAATGAACCACCTTTTCCATATACTGACCTGCGATGCGGAGTGTGCCATGTTCAGCAATTAAGGTGAGTGAACTTTCAAAATTTGACTTGAACAAAGCGGTCGAGAAGGTAAATGACCCCCAACCTGACCTTAGAAAATCGAAGGAGATGGATCCTGAATCTTCAAACTCGGTATTGTGGATGTGAGATTGGTTTTTAAAGATGGCACTCGGAGACGATATTCCACCAAAAATCCAATACATGACATCTATAAAGTGTGAGAACTGTGTGAAGAGCGGACCGCCATCTAGGGCCATCGTCCCACGCCATGGACTGGAAGCATAGTATGAATCGTCTCTGTTCCAGAAACATTGGATGTGGACCTGGCGAATTTCACCTAACTTACCGGATTCCACAAGAGATTTAAGCCAAACAGAAGGAGGTGCAAAACGATTTTGCATGACACAAAAGACATGTTTGCCTGTTGATCTCGACGATTCAGCCACCAGACGCGCATCGGATACAGAAAGTGCAATGGGCTTTTCAAGAACGACATGACATCCCGCTTCTAGAATCTGAATGCACTGTGCTGCATGAAGCCCGTTGGGAGTACATATACTGATGACTTCAGGAAGAGGAGAATGGGCCAGCAAAGCATCAATGGAGGGATAAACCGAGACCTTCCCACCCTCAGAATCACCTTCTAAAGACGCAGAAACATCCGCAACATCTGCAACAGATCGCAGGTCAGCAGCGGGATGTGCGTGAATCGTAGCGGCATGGCGCTTTCCGATATGGCCATAGCCCAAAACGGCAAAAGAAACTGGATTTTTCACTTGGGCAAATGTACAAGAGTGAAGGGAGAATCGGACAGGGTGTCAGGTTTCTGTCTCACAGAAAAGAGAAAATGACATATAAAACTGACAAGATGCACGTTAAACTCTGAAATTATGCAGTGGCAAGGGATTTGTCTAAGAGGAGATGTAAACAAACGAAAAAACAAAAACAAAAAACAAAAACATGAGTAAAATCATTGGAATCGATCTCGGAACAACCAACAGCTGTGTATCAGTGATGGAGGGAAATGAACCCGTGGTCATTAACAACAGTGAAGGAAAGCGTACGACTCCTTCCATCGTTGCATTCATCGCCGACGGCGAAAGAAAAGTAGGTGAGCCTGCAAAACGTCAGGCCATCACAAACCCTACGAAGACTATCTCTAGTATTAAACGCTTTATGGGCAGTTCTTTTACAGATGTAGCAGAAGACATCAAGCGCATGCCGTATGAAGTCATTAAGGGCGACAACAACACTCCCAAAGTAAAGATTGACGACCGCTCGTACACGCCACAAGAGATTTCAGCAATGGTACTTCAGAAAATGAAGCGCACAGCGGAAGACCACTTGGGAACAGAAGTAACGGCTGCAGTGATTACTGTACCTGCTTACTTTAACGATGCACAACGTCAAGCGACAAAAGAAGCTGGCGAGATTGCTGGACTCGAAGTCAAGCGTATTATCAACGAGCCTACCGCCGCAGCACTTGCTTACGGTCTCGATAAGAAATCGATTGATCAGAAGATCGTTGTCTTTGATCTCGGTGGTGGTACACACGACGTGAGTATCCTCGAGCTCGGTGATGGCGTTTTCGAAGTCCTTTCTACAGATGGTGACACTCACCTTGGTGGAGATGACTTTGACCAAACCTTAATCGAATGGCTCGTCGCAGAATTCAAGGAAGAAAATGGAGGGATTGATCTCAGCAAAGATCCGATGTCTCTTCAACGTCTTAAAGAAGCTGCAGAGAAAGCGAAGATTGAACTTTCTAGCACGACGAGTACGGAAATCAACCTTCCGTACATCATGCCTGTAGATGGCGTCCCTAAGCACCTTGTGCGTTCATTAACCCGAGCGAAGTTCGAACAACTTTGTGATGATTTAATCAAGCGTTCTATCAAGCCATGTCAATCTGCACTTAAAGCAGCTGGACTTAACAAAGGAGATATCGACGAAGTCATCCTTGTAGGAGGATCAACGCGTATCCCTGCTGTACAAGATGCTGTAAAGGCATTCTTCGAAAAAGAGCCATCTAAGGGCGTTAATCCTGATGAAGTGGTCGCTATCGGAGCTGCCATACAAGGTGGTGTTTTATCAGGAGACGTGACAGACGTCCTCCTTCTAGACGTCACGCCTCTTTCTTTAGGCATCGAAACAATGGGCGGTGTTTTCACCAAGCTGATCGAAGCAAACACAACGATTCCTACCAAGAAGTCTGAATCATTCTCTACTGCAGCGGACAACCAGCCAAGTGTTGATATCCATGTTTTCCAGGGAGAAAGAGCAATGGCAAAGGATAACCACCCCATCGGTCAGTTTCAACTGTCTGACATCCCTCCTGCTCCACGTGGCGTTCCACAAATCGAGGTCACTTTCGACATCGACGCAAATGGAATCATCAACGTAAGCGCGAAGGATAAAGCGACTGGAAAGGAGAACAAGGTGCGCATCGAAGCTTCTTCAGGTCTTTCTGAAGCAGACATCGAGCGCATGAAGGCGGAAGCTGAAGCGAATGCTGACGCTGACAAAGAGACAAAGGACAAGGTTGAGACTATCAATCAGGCTGACTCTCTTATTTTCCAAACTGAGAAGCAACTCAAGGAATTCGGAGACAAAATACCTGCAGAAAAGCTCACGCCGATCAACGAAGCGCTCACTGAACTCAAAACTGCTCACGAGCTCGGCGATGTCGATGCTTGCAAAGAGCGCATTGAGAAGCTCAACACTGCTTTCCAAGCTGCAAGCGAAGAAATGTATGCAGACAAGGGCGCGGGAGCTGATGCAGGAGCTCCAGGTGCGGATGCTTCTGGTTCTAGCGAAGGCGAGCAAGAAGTGACCGACGTCGATTTCGAAGAAGTTACTGACGAAGAGTCTAAGTAATCTTCTCGAAACCCGAGGTCACCATCGAATTCGATTCCCAGAATCATCTTCGACTTTACTACAAAAAAAGACCCCTCTCACGAGGGGTTTTTTTTTGCGCGACAGCAATACAAATTCTTATTTAATTCTTATAGTATCTTGTAGGCATGAGACAAACAAATAAATCTAACCGAAGAGCGTTTATAGGAAGGTTGGCAACCATTGGAGGTGTTTTGGGCCTTTCACCATTTGCAATAAACCGGATGTTAGGGAGTGAGCTTGCAGAATTTGAAGGCATCCAGAAGCATGAACTTGAGGCAGAAAAAGGCCAAGCAACCATGGTCAGCACCTGGAATCACGGCCTGATCGCAAATAAAATCGGATTTGAAGCACTCGCAAAAG